>CAUSQY010000023.1:0-21748 GCA_963533645.1 uncultured Streptococcus sp.
AAGTGGTGATTAAAGAAAATAAAGTCAGCAAGAAGATTGTGAAACTTCATCCTGTGTATGTTTCTACAGATATCAATCAGCAACCGAATCTACCTAAAGAAGTTGGAGCAGAATTTGATAAGGGCTTGCCACGCAAAGTATCTGTAGCTTGGGATAGGGTAGATGAAAAAGAGTTGGGGCACTATCATAGCTTTACGCTTAAAGGACATGTGGAAGGCACAGATATTGAAGCTCAAGCGACTGTAACGGTTGAAGGATTGCAAGTTGCAGAGGAAATCAGTCTCACAGTACCTAAGGGTGAGACGGTTCAATTGCCAGCTAATGTTCGGGCTTACCATTCTAACGGAACAACTATCTATAAAGATGTTGTTTGGGATCAGGTTCCAGCCAACTTTAGTCAAACTGAAGGGGTCTATGAAATCAATGGTCGTTTAGTAGGTAGCAATCTGACAACTAAAGCTCATGTTCGAGTGTCTAGTCAAGTTGTTGCTGGAAATAATATCTCTAAACAATGGACAGGTTCGCAATTGCCAGCTGCCATTGTATCCAATACAGGAGGAGATGACTCAGCTAATACCTTGAACGACCTGACTGTTTCAAGAACGCCAACAGATGCTAAAAATAGATGGACTACTTGGAGAACAAATACTGATAATGACTGGGCTTCTATCTTATTTGGTAATTCAGGAGACTTGACGAAGCGTTTTGTCAACAATTTGTCGGTTGATTTCTATACTGATGGAGCAATTGGTCTTCCAAAAGAATATGTAGTTGAATATTATGTAGGTAAAGAAATTCCAGATTTACCAAGTGATGTCAGTCATGCGCAACGAGATAGCAATCATCCATTTAATAATCCAGAAAATTGGAAAGCAGTTGAAAACTTACATGCTCCAAGTCAGCTATCTGCAACTCAAACAAATCACTTCACATTTGACAAGGTAGAAACTTATGCTGTTCGTATTCGTATGAAGAAGGCTGATGGAACATCAGGTGTTGGTCTGACAGAGCTAACTGTCCTTGGAAATAAGGTAGTAAGCTCTACAAGTTCAGAGATTTCTATCAAGGTAGATGGCAAGGATCTTGAACACTTTAATCCATCTAAGACTGATTACTATATTCCTCAATCTAGCAAAGAAATCACTGCAACAGCTAGCAATAATGGTTTGGTAACAGTTGTGCCTGCAACTAGTCCAAAAGGTGCAACACGTCTCATCTTAAAAGCAGAAGATGGTACGGTATTGAAAGAATATCGAATCTTCCGCAATGATGAGAGAGAAACTAGTCAACCTCTTGCTGCAGAAAATGGTGCTAAAATCTTGAATGTTGGAGACAATCTTCAACTTCCTTCAGAGGTAGGCGTTTATTACCCAACTTCAACTACTTGGACTACAGAAAAACTTGCAGTGAAGTGGGATGCTATTCCTGAACATGCGACAGAGCATGAGGGAACATTTGAAGTTACCGGTCATGTCATTGGTACAAATCTAACCACTAAAATGCAGGTGACAGTTGTTTCTAAAGGCAATCAAGTCATTTCAGAAAATCCAAACAACAATGAAACGGATTCTAAAGCCTTTGCTTCGACAACGAACGATACACAAGCAGCTTCACATGATAGAATTTTCTATATCAATGATGGAAAATACAATGAAGATGGACGTTGGACAAACTGGTCTCGTACTCCGAAAAATCAAGAAACTTCTGTTGGATTACTCTTTAAGAAGGATGGAAAAATTACTTCTCAATCTATTGGAAAAGTAGCCATTCAGTTCTTTAAAGATAGTGGCACAGATGCTCCAGAGAAAATGGTTCTAGAAAGATATATTGGTCCTGCCTTTACAGAACCAAGTACGATTTCTCGTTATGAAGAAAATGCTGACCATCCATTCAACAAGGCAGAAAATTGGGCACCAATTCCTTACAAAGCTTCTGGAGAATTAGTAGCTGGCAAACCAATCGAGTTTAACTTTGAACCGGTTCAAACAACAGCTATTCGTGCTCGAATGACTCGTAAGGCTACTACTAATGGCCTAGCACTTGTAGAATTTACAGCCTACTCTGCAGGCAAGGGAGCAGAAGTCGAAACACCATCAGCGACTATTTCGATCGACGGAAAAGCATTGGAAAACTTTGATCCAAATGTGACAGATTACACTCTAACAACAATGGGTTCAAAACCAAAAGTCACTGCAACAACTAGTGGACATGGAGTAGTTACAGTTGTGGATTCTGGAAATGCCAATCTTCCAACACTAGTTCGTCTTGTTTCCAAAGATGGAAATCTGGTGAAAGAATATCGTTTACACTTTAAGTCTACCTTCCAAACAACACCAACAGAAGGCGTTAAGAATTTAGTAGCAGAAACTCCAAGTTTGGAAATTGAAAAGACTCCGCTTCCGTTTAAAGAAGTTATTCGTGAAAACCCTGAACTTGCTCAAGGTCAACGTCGTATCGTTTTTGAAGGACAAGATGGAGAAAAAGTTGACTATATTCAAGTTTTGGGTACTACTAGAAGTCTTGTTCATTCTGAAGAAAGAAAGGCTCAGGATCGCATTGTTGAAGTAGGAGTGAAAGCATCTATTTCAAGTAGTAAAGGCGAGGAGCTAGCTCCAGTCAATGAAGTTCCAGAATTCAAAGGAGGTGCTAACTTTGTAGAAGCAGCAGTAAACGAAGTTCCAGAATACACAGGAACTCTTGCTACTGTAGGAGATCAAGCGGCACCAAGCGTTGAGAAACCTGAATTTAAGGGTGGTGTTAATGCTGTAATGGCTCTAGAACATAAACTTCCAGAGTACCGTGGTGTTCTAGCCACAGTAGGTGACCAACCAGCACCGACAGTAGAAAAACCAGAGTTTAAGCTAAGTTCATTAGACAAGGCTCAAACTCAAGAAGCGCCAGTTCAAGTTGCCAAGGAAGACAAGAGATTACCAGAAACTGGTGAGGGAGAATCTGAGACAGCCCTCTTCTTGGCAGGTGTTACCTTGGCCTTGTCAGCAGCCTTATTAACTGCAAAACGCAAAGAGGATTAGTCTGTTCATTTAATACCAGATTAGTAGAAGATAAAAAATGAATCGATTACTTTCGTGTTTGGACGAAAGGAGAGTAGAGGGGCTTTGTCCCCTCTTTTTCTATATGAACGAATAGATTTATGTTCAAGATGCAAGGTGTATAGACTTTATAGTATAATGAATAGAGAGGGAAATAACGATGAAAGTGATTGATCAAACTTTACTAGAAAAAGTCATTGTGGAACGGTCTCGTCACAGTCATAAGGGAGATTTCGGTCGTCTGCTCTTGCTGGGAGGAACCTATCCTTATGGAGGTGCTATCATCATGTCAGCCATTGCAGCTGTAAAAAGCGGCGCTGGTTTGGTGACTGTTGGCACGGATAAGGAGAATATTCCGGCTCTGTACAGTCATTTACCTGAGGCCATGGCATTTTCTCTTCAAGACCAGCAATTGTTAAAAGAACAGTTAGTAAAGGCAGAAGTTGTCTTGTTAGGTCCGGGTTTGCGAGAGGATGCATTTGGAGAAGAACTCGTAAAACGGGTCTTTGACAGCCTTAGAAAAGACCAGATTTTGATTGCAGATGGCGGTGCTTTGGGCATCTTAGCAAACGGCCAGTTACCGTTTCCTTCCAGTCAGCTCATCCTAACTCCCCACCAAAAGGAATGGGAAAGATTATCTGGTACAGCTCTTGACCATCAAAATACAGAGACGACTGCTAGGGCTCTTTCATCTTTTCCACAAGGAACGATTCTAGTCGAGAAGGGGCCAGCAACTCGTATCTGGCAAGCTGGCAAACCTGAATACTATCAGTTACAGGTTGGAGGCCCCTATCAAGCAAGTGGGGGAATGGGAGATACACTGGCTGGAATGATTGCAGGATTTGCAGGCCAATTCCGACAGGCCAGTCTCTATGAACGTGTGGTGGTAGCGACTCATCTGCACTCAGCCATTGCCCAAGAACTAGCTCAAGAACACTATGTGGTTTTACCAAGTCAGATTAGCTGTGAAATTCCAAAAACAATGAAAAAAATATCCCAAAAAGGCAATTGAAATCTTAATTGCCTTTTTTATGTTTTCACAGCTGATTTATTTTTCTGGTAAGATTTTTAAATACCTCAGAACCAGCAACCAACTGCTGAACTTACGAAAAATTCTCACTTTTAAGGTCTTGATTTTTTATTAAACTCACAAATGAAGCAAGATTGTTAACAAAGTTGAGGGGTGTCAAATCATGCTTTTTTTGATATAATTTTTAATGATGAATGCGAGAAATGATCGGTATGTGGTCGTTGATTTAGAGGCGACCAGCACCGGAAGCAAGGCAAAAATTATTCAAGTAGGCATTGTGGTGATTGAGAATGGTGAAATCGTCGATCAGTATGCGACCGATGTCAATCCCCATGAACCCTTGGATTCTCATATCAAAGAATTAACAGGTCTGACCGATCAACGTTTGGCTGCGGCACCAGAGTTTTCTCAGGTGGCTGGAAAAATTTTTGAATTGGTTAAGGACGGTATTTTTGTTGCGCACAATGTACAGTTTGATGCCAACCTCCTTGCAGAATTCCTCTTTTTTGAAGGATATGAATTGCGCACACCGCGGGTGGATACAGTTGAGCTTGCCCAAGTTCTGTATCCTCAGTTTGAAAAGTATAACTTAGGTATCCTTTGTCAAGAGTTAGGCATTGAGCTGGAACATGCCCATACTGCCCTGTCAGATGCTCAGGCAACAGCTGAACTCTTGCTTTACATGCGTCAAAAACTTTTTGAGCTACCTAAAGGGCTTTTAGAAAGCTTGTTAGACCTTGCAGACAACCTTCTCTATGAAAGTTATCTGGTGATTGAGGAGGTTTACCAGCAACAATCTCTCTTATCTTCGCCCGACTTGATGGAGCTTCATGGGCTTTTCCTCAAAAAGGAAAGCAAAGCCTTAGTCCCACGAAAGTTATCCAAAGACTTTGCTAAAAACATTTCTTTATTGGGGCTGGAGGAGCGTCCGCAACAGTTGGAATTTGCGGAGAAGATTGAGCAATTATTGGAAGAACACCAGACTTCCTTTATCCAAGCCCAAACGGGACTGGGCAAGACTTATGGTTATCTTCTCCCAGCTTTGAACTTGGAGAGTCAAGCAGGTATCCTAGTGAGTGTTCCGACCAAAATTCTTCAAAATCAAATCATGCAAGAAGAAGGTCAGCGCTTAAAAGAGGTTTTCCATCTGGAAATTCATAGTCTCAAGGGTCCTCAAAACTATTTAAAACTGGATGCCTTTCACAGAGTTCTCCATCGATCAGAGTCCAATCGCCTTTTCACACGCTTTAAAATGCAGTTGCTTATCTGGCTAACAGAGTCAGAGACAGGTGACTTGGACGAAATCGGGCAGCTTTATCGCTACCAGCACTTTCTGCCAGAACTAGTCCACGATGGCAAGCTTTCAAAGAAAAGTTTATTTGCCACAGAGGATTTTTGGAAACGAGGGCAGGAAAAGGCCAAGACCAGTCGCGTTCTCTTGACTAATCATGCCTATCTGGTCACTCGTTTGGAAGACAATCCAGAGTTTATCGACAACCGTTTGGTGATCTTGGATGAAGCTCAAAAAATGCTACTAGCTCTCGAAAATCTAGCCCAGCAGGCTTACCGCCTTGAGGAACTTGTAACTCAAATCGAAAAGTCCTTGGAGTCAGAAGAAGATTTGATTCAGAAACGCTTGCTTGAGAGTATAGGTTTTGAATGTCGTTACTTGATGGAGCACTATCAGTCAGGTCTGAAGAATGGAAAGTGGTTGGATTCTCTTGAACAGTTGCGCCAGCATTTCTCGGAGTTAGCTCTCCCAGAGTATCGAGAAATTGCAAACTTTTTCACCTCGGACCGTGAATTTTGGCTTGCTACGGCAGAGAAATCGAGCAAGGATGTCTTGATTTGTTCAAGTAAAAAAGGCCGCTTTATACTAGCAGACCTATTGCCAGAAGATTGCAGGCTCCTAGGAGTATCTGCCACTCTTGAAATCAGCAATCGGGTTTCCTTAGCAGATTTACTGGGTTTTCCAAATGCTCCACTTGTTAGGCTTGATGTAGCAAAGCAGGAGCAACAAGAAGTCTTTCTAGTCAATGACTTTCCTCTTGTGACAGAAGTTTCACCTGTTGACTATGCTAGTGAAGTGGCTTCTGTTATCCGAAGGTTACAAACTTTTCAAGAACCTTTATTGGTCTTGTTTACCTCAAAAGAGATGTTACTGGCAGTTTCGGACATACTAGACCAACCTCATCTGGCTCAGTATAAAAATGGGGAACCAAGCCAACTGAAAAAACGTTTTGAAAAAGGTGAACGCCAAATCTTGCTTGGAACAGGTAGTTTCTGGGAAGGGGTTGATTTTTCAACCCATCCTTGCGTGATCCAAGTAATTCCGAGATTGCCTTTTCAAAATCCCCAAGAACCGTTAACCAAAAAATTAAACCAAGAACTGCGTCAAGAGGGGAAAAATCCTTTCTATGATTATCAGTTGCCGATGGCTATCATTCGGTTAAAGCAAGCCCTTGGTCGTACTGTTAGACGATCTGACCAAGGTTCGATTGCTCTAATCTTAGACAGTCGTGTCGTCAGCAAGCGCTATGGCAAACAAATTGCCCAAACCATGTCAAAAGAAAGAACGGTTAGGGTTCTTGCTAGAGAACAGCTAGAGTCTGCAGTAGCAGATTTTCTCCAATCTCGTCGCAATAGAATGAAAGAAAAATTCCAGAAAGAGAAAAGGTAAAAAATATGAAACGTTCCTTCGACTCTCGAGTCGATTATAGCCTCCTCCTACCAGTGTTTTGTTTACTGGTGATTGGAGTAGTGGCCATTTATATAGCAGTTAGTCATGACTATCCAAATAATGTATTACCAATTCTAGGTCAGCAAATCGCTTGGATTTCCTTGGGTCTTGTCATTGGATTTGTGGTCATGTTCTTTAATACCGAGTTTTTATGGAAGGTGACTCCCTATCTTTATGGTCTAGGGCTAGCTTTGATGGTCCTACCTCTTGTTTTCTACAACCCAAATCTTGTAGCGTCAACAGGTGCCAAGAACTGGGTATCAATCGGTGGAACGACACTTTTCCAGCCATCGGAGTTCATGAAGATTTCCTATATCTTGATGTTGGCTCGTGCCATTGTAAGATTCACTCAAAAACACAAGGAATGGCGACGGACTATTCCCTTGGATTTCCTATTGATTGGTTGGATGATTGCCTTTACCATACCAGTCTTGATCCTCTTAGCCCTACAAAGTGACTTGGGGACTGCCTTGGTCTTTGTAGCTATTTTTTCCGGTATGGTTCTCCTTTCAGGTGTTTCGTGGAAGATTATCATTCCTGTTTTTGCGACAGGGGTGACTGCAGTTGCAGGCTTCATGGCCATCTTTATAAGTAAGGATGGACGTGCCTTCTTGCATCAGATTGGGATGCCGACCTACCAGATCAACCGCATCTTGGCTTGGCTCAATCCCTTTGACTTTGCGCAAACAACGACTTACCAACAGGCGCAGGGGCAAATTGCGATTGGAAGTGGTGGCTTGTTTGGACAAGGTTTCAATGTGTCCAATCTCCTCATTCCAGTACGTGAAAGTGATATGATTTTCACCGTAATTGCTGAAGACTTTGGCTTCATTGGTTCAGTCTTTGTGGTTGCTCTGTACTTGCTTCTTATTTATCGGATGTTGAAGATTACACTTAAGTCAAACAACCAGTTCTACACCTATATTTCGACTGGTTTTATCATGATGTTGCTCTTCCATATCTTTGAAAATATCGGTGCCGTGACAGGTTTGCTTCCTCTGACTGGGATTCCTCTGCCTTTCATTTCTCAAGGGGGCTCCGCTATTATTAGTAACCTCATCGGTGTCGGTCTTCTCTTGTCTATGAGTTACCAGACCAACCTAGCGGAGGAGAAAAGTGGAAAAGTTCCATTCAAACGAAAGAAAGTCGTCCTAAAACAAATCAAATAAGGAGGCCACTATGGCAAAAGTAGCAGTTATTTTAGCCCAGGGTTTTGAAGAAATTGAAGCCTTGACAGTAGTTGATGTCTTGCGTCGAGCAAACATTTCGTGTGATATGGTAGGATTTGAAGAGCAGATGACAGGATCACATGGCATTCAGGTAAAAGCCGACCGTATCTTTGATGGCGATTTGTCCGACTATGACTTGGTAGTTCTTCCAGGCGGCATGCCAGGCTCAGCTCACCTACGGGATAATCAAGCTCTTATTTCTGAGATTAAAGCCTTTGACCAAGCTGGAAAGAAAATTGCTGCCATCTGTGCAGCCCCAATCGCCCTCCATCAAGCAGGTGTCCTGAAAGACAAGCACTTTACTTGTTATGACGGAGTTCAGGAGCAAATTACTGATGGAACGTATCAAAAGCAAACAGTGGTTGTAGATGGTAATCTAACAACCAGCCGAGGACCGTCAACTGCCCTTGCCTTTGCCTATGATTTGGTAGAGCAGTTGGGAGGAGATGCTGAAAGTTTACGAGTTGGCATGCTCTATCAAGATGTCTTTGGAAATCAACAGTAAAACGAGAGTTTGGCTCTCGTTTTTTACTTGGAAAAAACGAGGAAATCATCGCTTTTTTCATAAAAAAATGGTATAATGAAGGGTATGAAATATCACGACTATATATGGGATTTAGGTGGTACCCTATTGGATAATTATGAGACTTCTACAGCAGCCTTTGTAGAAACCTTAGCCCAATACGGAATAGAGCAAGAACACGACTGTGTCTACGAAGCCTTGAAGGTTTCGACAGCTTTTGCCATCGAGAAGTTTGCACCAGATATCGAGGGGGTTTTAGAGAACTACAAAGAAAATGAAGCGCGTGAGCTAGAGCATCCAGTTTTGTTTGAGGGAATTCCAGAATTACTCAAAGACATTTCGGACAAGGGTGGTCGCCATTTCTTGGTTTCTCATCGAAATGACCAAGTGCTAGAACTTCTTGCTAAGACCCAGATAGCGAACTACTTCACCGAGGTGGTGACTGCCAGTTCTGGCTTTAAACGAAAACCAGATCCTGAGTCCATGATTTATTTACGTGATAAATATCATATTACATCTGGTTTGGTCATTGGTGATAGAAATATTGATGTAGAAGCAGGTAAAGCTGCTGGCTTAGATGCTTATCTTTTTAATAACGTTGCGACATTGAGACAAGCAATAGACATGTAAGAAAAGGGAAAAAATGACAGAAGAAATCAAAAATCAACAGGCACAAGATTATGATGCCAGTCAAATTCAAGTTTTGGAGGGACTTGAAGCTGTTCGTATGCGTCCAGGTATGTATATTGGATCGACTTCAAAAGAAGGCCTTCACCATCTAGTATGGGAAATCGTTGATAACTCAATTGACGAAGCTCTAGCTGGATTTGCCAGTCATATCCAAGTCTTTATAGAGCCAGATAACTCCATCACCGTAGTGGATGATGGGCGTGGAATTCCTGTTGATATTCAGGAAAAAACAGGACGTCCCGCTGTTGAGACCGTCTTTACAGTTCTTCACGCTGGAGGAAAATTCGGCGGTGGCGGATACAAGGTCTCAGGTGGACTTCACGGAGTAGGTTCATCAGTAGTAAACGCTCTTTCAACCCAACTAGATGTCCATGTTCACAAAAACGGCAAAATTCATTACCAAGAATACCGTCGTGGTCATGTTGTTGCTGATCTTGAGGTGGTTGGAGATACAGATAAAACTGGGACAACAGTTCACTTCACACCAGATCCAGAGATTTTTACAGAAACAACAACATTTGACTTTGAAAAATTAAACAAACGTATTCAAGAACTAGCCTTTTTGAATAGAGGGCTTCGAATTTCAATTACAGACAAGCGTGAAGGTCTCGAACAGACTAAATATTACCACTATGAGGGTGGGATTGCTAGCTACGTTGAGTATATCAACGAGAATAAGGATGTTATCTTTGATACACCAATCTACACAGACGGTGAGATGGATGATATCACAGTTGAAGTAGCCATGCAGTACACAACCGGTTACCACGAAAACGTCATGAGTTTCGCCAATAACATTCACACCCATGAAGGTGGAACGCATGAGCAAGGTTTCCGTACAGCGCTGACACGTGTTATCAATGACTATGCTCGCAAGAATAAGCTACTAAAAGACAATGAAGACAACCTAACAGGGGAAGATGTCCGTGAAGGCTTGACTGCAGTTATCTCAGTTAAGCATCCAAATCCGCAGTTTGAAGGACAAACTAAGACCAAACTGGGGAATAGTGAAGTAGTCAAGATTACCAATCGCCTCTTCAGCGATGCCTTCTCTGATTTCCTCATGGAAAATCCACAGATCGCCAAGCGTATCGTGGAAAAAGGGATCTTGGCTGCCAAGGCTCGTGTAGCTGCCAAGCGTGCGCGTGAAGTCACTCGTAAAAAATCTGGTTTGGAAATTTCCAATTTGCCAGGAAAACTAGCAGACTGTTCTTCAAACAACCCAGCTGAAACAGAACTCTTCATCGTCGAAGGAGACTCGGCTGGTGGATCAGCTAAATCTGGTCGTAACCGTGAGTTCCAGGCTATCCTTCCAATTCGTGGTAAGATCTTGAACGTTGAAAAAGCTAGCATGGATAAAATTCTTGCCAACGAAGAAATTCGAAGCCTTTTCACGGCCATGGGAACAGGATTTGGTGCAGAATTTGATGTCACTAAGGCTCGTTACCAAAAACTCGTTTTGATGACCGATGCCGATGTTGATGGAGCCCACATTCGAACCCTCTTACTGACTCTGATTTACCGCTATATGAAACCAATTCTAGAAGCTGGATATGTCTACATTGCCCAACCGCCAATTTACGGAGTAAAAGTTGGAAGTGAGATCAAAGAATACATCCAGCCTGGTTCGGATCAAGAAATTAAACTCCAAGAAGCCTTAGCACGTCATAGTGAAGGGCGTTCAAAACCAACCATCCAACGTTATAAAGGTTTAGGAGAAATGGATGACCACCAATTGTGGGAAACTACCATGGATCCTGAACATCGCTTGATGGCGCGTGTTTCGGTAGATGATGCTGCCGAAGCAGATAAAATCTTTGATATGTTGATGGGCGATCGAGTAGAACCTCGTCGCGAATTTATCGAAGAAAACGCTGTTTATAGTACACTTGACGTCTAAAAATTGCGGGAAATAGTTCCCTTGGTTTAAAAAATATGATATAATCATTACGATTGTTTCTAGTATAAAAGGAGTTTGATATGTCTAATGGACAACTAATTTATCTAATGGTTGCGATTGCAGTCATTCTGATCTTAGCTTATGTAACAGCCCTCTTTTTACGTAAGCGTAATGTAAGCAGATTAACGGCTCTTGAAGAAAGAAAAGAAGAACTCTACAACCTTCCTGTAAATGATGAGGTTGAAGCCGTTAAAAACATGCACTTGATTGGTCAAAGTCAGGTAACCTTCCGTGAATGGAACCAAAAATGGGTTGATTTATCTCTGAACTCATTTGCTGATATCGAAAATCACCTCTTTGAAGCTGAAAGCTACAATAATTCTTTCCGTTTCTTTAAGGCAACACACAAACTTGATCAAATTGAGAGCCAAATCAGCTTGATTGAAGAAGACATTGCTGCTATTCGCAATGCTCTCTCAGAACTTGAAAAGCAAGAATCTAAGAATAGTGGTCGTGTCCTTCATGCCTTGGACTTGTTTGAATCCCTTCAACATACCGTTGCAGAAGATTCAGAGAAATATGGTAAGGCCCTTCCTGAGATTGAGAAACAATTGGAAAACATCCAATCTGAATTCTCTCAATTCGTTACCTTGAACTCATCAGGTGACCCAGTTGAAGCCGCAGCAATCTTAGATGATACTGAAAATCATATTCTCGCTTTGACACACATCGTTGATCGAATTCCAGCTCTTGTTGAAACCTTGACAAAGGAACTGCCAGAACAATTGGCAGATTTGGAAGAAGGCTATCGTAAGCTGTTGGATGCCAACTACCACTTTACTGAAACAGACATTGAGTCACGTTTCCAACTTTTGCATGAATCTTTGAAGAATAATCAAGAAAATATTCGTCAGTTGGAGTTGGACAATGCAGAGTATGAAAATAATCGCATTCAAGAAGAAATCAACGCACTTTATGATATCTTCACTCGTGAAATTGCAGCTCAAAAAGTGGTTGAAAGTCTTCTTTCGACATTACCAACTTATCTCAACCACTTGAAAGAAAATAATCAGGTTCTTGTTCAAGATCTTGAACGCTTGACTAAAACCTACCTTCTTCCTGAAAGTGATGGCAATCATGTTCGTCGTCTTCAAGCAGAATTGGCTGCACTTGATACAGCAATCATGGAAGTGACAGAGGATCAAGGTGAGTCAACACAAGCTTACTCTGCTCTTGAAGAACAGTTGGAAATGCTTCAAAGCAACCTCAAGGATATTGAGGATGAGCAAATCTCTGTTAGCGAACGACTTGCGCAAATCGAAAAAGACGACCTCAATGCTCGCCAAAAAGCAAATGTCTATGTGAACCGTTTGCATACTATCAAACGTTACATGGAGAAGAGAAACTTGCCAGGTATTCCTCAAAGTTTCTTGAAACTTTTCTTTACTGCAAGTCATAACACAGAAGATTTGATGGCAGAGTTAGAACAACCACAAGTGAATATTGAATCGGTTAAACGAATTCTTGAAGTCGCAACAAATGATATGGAAGCACTTGAAACAGAAACCTATGATATCGTTCAATATGCAACCTTGACGGAGCAACTCTTGCAATACTCAAACCGTTACCGTTCATTCGATGAGCGTATCCAAGAGGCCTTTAATGAAGCGCTTGAAATTTTTGAAAAAGAGTTTGACTACCAGGCATCATTTGAAAAAATTTCACAAGCCTTGGAAGTTGCTGAACCAGGGGTTACAAACCGTTTTGTAACTTCATATGAAAAAACACGTGAAGCGATTCGTTTTTAAAAATAGAAGCTTAGAAGATTTCTAAGCTTTTTTATTTCACTAAAAAAAGACAGAATCCCTGTTTATCATTGAAATAATAGCCTTGATTTGATATGATGGAAATATGAAAAAAAATAGAGCGAAACGTGTTTCTCACGATAAAACGAGAAGGCTATTGCTTTCCCTTGTTGGAATCTTAGGAATTGCTACGATTCTATTAGGGAGTGCTATTGGTTATAAGCTACTACAAAAGCAATCTTACGAACAAAAAATTGAAGCGCTAAAAAGCGAAAAGGACCAGCAATTCAACTCAGGTAGTCAGAAGGACCATTTTCGAAAAGGTCAAGCTGAGGTGATTGCCTACTATCCTCTACAAGGAGAGGAAGTCATTGCATCTGTTAGAGAAAAAATCAACCAGGATATCAAAGAAAAGCTGGAAGATAAAGAGGATTTGGTCTTTTATTATACTGAGCAGTTGGACCCAGTCTTAAAGGGAGTTGTTGCTCGTAGTATCAGTAAGCAAGTCTACGATTTGTCTGCATTAAAGGTTGAAGAAAAAGAAAAGACTTCTTTAGGGAAAATTTTCTTGACTGAAGATGGGAAAGATTTTGACCTCAGTAAACTCTTCAAAGATGCAAGCAAGGCTAAGGAACTCTTGCTGAGTCAAATCAAATCAACTCTAGAAGATAAGAAACTTGACCAGGCAAAAATTGATCAAGTTATAAAGAGTTTCACAGACCAAGAATTAACCTCTTGGAGCTTTGATTATAAGGATAGTCAAATCATCCTTTATCCTGCTAATCCTGGTGAGACTGTTGAGGAAATTGCTTTGCCAATATCCAGTTTCTTTGATATCATTGAGTCTTCTTATCTATTAGAAAAGGATGCTGAACTCTACCAAACTTACTTTGCTAAGAAAAATAAAAAAGTTGTAGCCTTGACCTTTGACGATGGTCCAAATCCATCTACAACTACACAAGCTTTGGATACATTAGCTAAGTACAAAGTAAAGGCGACCTTCTTTGTACTTGGTAAAAACATCGCTGGCAATGAAGACATCCTTAAACGGATGAAGTCTGAAGGACATGTGGTTGCCAACCACAGCTGGAGTCATCCTGTCCTTTCCCAACTATCTCTCGAAGATGCAAAAAAGCAAATCACGGATACAGAAGATTTGTTAACCCAAGTTCTAGGTTCGAGTTCTAAACTGATGCGCCCGCCTTATGGTGCCATTACAGATGATATCCGTAACAGTCTGGACTTGAGCTTCATCATGTGGGATGTGGATAGTTTGGACTGGAAGAGTAAAAATGAGACAGCCATTTTGACAGAGATACAGCGTCAGGTTCGCAATGGTTCCATCATCCTCATGCATGATATCCATGGTCCTTCTGTTAATTCCCTACCAAGTGTTATTGAGTATTTAAAGGGTGAAGGGTATACATTTGTGACCGTTCCCGAATTGCTCAATTCTCGCTTGAAAGCTCACGAAATGTATTATGACCGTGATCAATAATCTTCAAAATCTAAAGAGACATGCCTCTGTTAATCGGGTTTTGTTTCTTTAGATTTTCTTCACATAGAAAGGAAAAACGATGAAATCATACACCCTTAACAATGGAGTTTCAATTCCTGTTTTAGGATTTGGAACATGGAAAGCTGAAAATGGAGAGGTAGCCTACCAAGCCGTTTTAGAAGCCTTAAAGGATGGTTATCGACATATCGATACTGCAGCTATCTATAAAAATGAGGAAAGTGTTGGTCGTGCTATTCGAGATAGCGGTATTCCAAGACAAGAAATTTTTGTAACGACCAAACTCTGGAATACCAATCACAGCTATGATGAAGCTCGCCAAGCATTTGAAGAATCAATGGAAAAATTGGGATTGGATTATCTAGATTTGTACCTTATCCATTGGCCAAATCCAAAACCTTTAAGAGAAAATTGCGAATGGAAAACTCGCAATGCTGAGGTCTGGAGAGCGATGGAGGATCTTTACCAAGAAGGCAAAATCCGTGCTATCGGCGTTAGTAATTTCCTCCCCCGTCATTTGGATGCCTTGCTTGAGACAGCAAGAATCATCCCAGCGGTCAATCAGGTGCGCTTGGCACCAGGAGTTTATCAGGAGGAAGTGGTTGATTACTGTAGAGAGAGAGGAATTCTCTTAGAGGCATGGGGACCATTTGGGCAAGGAGAGCTGTTTGAACAGAAAGAAGTCCAAGAAATTGCTGCTAAGCATGGGAAATCAGTGGCTCAAATTGCCTTGGCTTGGAGTTTGGCAGAAGGCTTTTTACCCCTACCTAAGTCCGTAACAGCCTCTCGCATTCAGAGCAATCTTGACTGTTTTGGGATTGAACTCAGCAAAGAAGAACGAGAAATCTTAAAGACTATTTCTGTGACTTCTGGCGCACCACGTGTGGATGAGATGGATTTTTAGTTTGAAAAACCAATTTATACTAAAATAATAAAGGCTAGGAATTTTTAATCCTAGTCTTTTTGTGTATAAAAAATCTAAACTGTTTGTATAATGAAATAATTTTATGGATTGAAATATAGGAACGAATTTAGAAAATATTGGTTTGATAGAGCGAATAACACGAATAATAAAATTAAACAAGTAAAATATATACGTAAATATTACATTTTTGTGACAATTCAGATTTTTATGAAAAATTCTGATTATTTGCGTTATAATAGGTATACTTTAAAGAAAAAGGAGATTATTTATGAATAGACGACAACGTTTTTCATTACGGAAATACAAATTTGGTCTTGCTTCAGTTTTATTGGGAACTGCTTTGGTTTTTGGAGCAAGTCAAGTCAGTGCCAATGAGCAGAGTACAGGTGAAAATCAAGCTCAAACTCAGGAAATTAAGACAGAGCTAAAAGACGATAAACACTCAAACTCTGCGCCTGACCAAACCAATACTAATGGGATTGCACCAGTAGTTGGAGAGAAACAAGAAGCTGAAACTTCTAAAGAGGATGCTAGTAAACAAGATGCTAAGGTAGAAGCTCCGGTTGATAAAACTGCTGAAGCCCAAGAATCAGGAAAAGATAGCGCAGTTGCAAAAGAAGTAGACCAAGGTGTCGTCCAAAAAGAAACAATAGTAGATGCCAGTCCAGCGCCTGCTACTGAGAAGGCTTCTACCATAGAGAAAAAAGAGGCTCAAGCAACGACAGCTCCTAAAACTACTGGAGAAACAGCAACTACTGAAAAAGAACAAGAAAAAGCTGAGTCTGCAAAACCCAATAGTCTTTCAAGCAATGATATCATCACAGTACCAAAAACTTGGAAGGCTGGTTACAAGGGGACGGGGACCGTTGTTGCCATTATTGACTCAGGGCTTGATTTGAATCATGAGGTTCTTCGAATTTCGGATCCGTCAAAAGCAAAATTTAAAAACAAGGGAGCCATCGAAGCAGCTAAAAAGGCTGCTGGAATCGACTACGGTAAATGGTATAGTGATAAGGTTGTCTATGCCTATGACTACTTTGACGGAACAGATAAGATCAAAGAAGCAGAAAGAACTTCTCATGGGATGCACGTAACAGGGATTGCTGCTGGAAACCCTGATAAAGAAGCGCCAAATGGTGAAAAGGTCTATGGTGTGGCGCCAGAAGCTCAAGTCATGTTTATGCGTGTCTTTTCAGACCGCCAAAAAACGACCAGTTCTGCCCTTTATGTAAAGGCGATTGATGACGCAGTTGCCTTGGGAGCAGATGCCATTAATATGAGTTTGGGATCTAGCACAGGTTCTATGGTGGATGCTGGTTCTGATATCGTGGACGCTATCAAACGGGCTCGTGCCAAGGGAGTTTCTGTTCTTATCTCAGCAGGAAATAGCAATACATTCGGAAATGGTTATTCAAAACCGCTAGCCGAAAACCCAGACTATGGCTTGGTTGGAAATCCATCCACTGTTGAAGATTCTATTTCAGTAGCTTCTGTCAACAATAAAACATTGACGACAGCGGTTTTTGAAGTCAAAGGTCTAGAGGGAAATGCCGGCCTTCATAACGGGAAATTTGATTATAATCAACCTGAAGCAGATAAGGACTTTGAAAAAGGAAAAGAGTACGAATACGTCGAAGCAGGGTTAGGTCGTGAAGAAGACTTTGCGAAGTTGGATTTAACTGGGAAACTTGCCCTCATTCAGCGTGGAGCCATGAACTTTTCAGAGAAGATCAAAAATGCACGAAAACACGGTGCAGTTGGTGCATTGATCTACAATAATGTAGAAGGAGCTAACATCAATATGGCTATTGATGATGAAGCAAAGAAAATTCCTTCTGTATTTATTTCTAAACAGTATGGTGAAGCCTTAAAATCAGGAAAATATAAGATTGTTTTTAATGACAAGATGGATAATCGCCCTTCTGATGTAGCCAATCAGCTATCTGACTTTTCAAGTTGGGGAGTGACTACCGATGGACAATTGAAACCAGACGTGACAGCTCCTGGCGGCAATATCTACTCATCCTTTAATGACAATACCTATGGTAGTATCAGCGGAACCAGTATGGCGGCTCCTCACGTTACGGGTGTTGCCGTTCTGGTTAAGGAATACCTTCAAAAACACCATCCAGAATTGACTCCTGAGCAAGTATCAGAGACTGTCAAGGCCTTAATCATGTCAACTGCAAAACCACATGTTAATAAGGACACAGGCACTTATACCTCTCCTCGTCAGCAAGGTTCTGGTATTGTGGATACAGCTGCTGCAGTGTCAACAGATCTCTATGTAACGGGTGAAAATGGTTATCCAAGTGTGACTTTAGGAAATGTTGGAGATCAATTTACTTTCAAGGTCACTGTACACAATATTTCAGATACTGACCGTACTCTCAAGATGGTAGTGAATACCAATACAGACGAAGTCCAAGATGGGAAATTCACCCTTCGACCTCGAAAACTAACGGAGACAGTCTGGCCTGAAGTGACGGTCAAAGCCCACAGCAGTCAAACAGTCACTGTTAAAGTGGATGCTCGAAAATTTGCTGATCAACTCAGCAAACAAATGCCAAATGGCTATTTCCTTGAAGGGTTTGTTCGATTTGTAGATCCAGCAGATGATGGGGATATTGTGAGTCTTGCATTTATGGGCTTCCGAGGTGAATTCCAAAATCTCCCCGCTGTCGAAAAACCAATTTACAACCTTGTTCGAGAAGGGAAAAACGGATTTTACACGGAAGTAGACAAGGAAAATCCTGCCGTTAACTACTCTAATGATGCCACCTATCTCGCAACCTTGCAAAATGACCTTCTGGTTTCTCAAGGTCAACGCCAAGGACGCCGAATTACTGTTCTTGGGATTGAACAAAATGCTGAAGGTAAGCATGTTCTTCAGTTGGACGAAAAAGGGAATGTCCGTATTGCTATTTCTCCAAATGATGATGGAAACAAAGACCTAGTTGAATACAAAACGGTTGCTTTGAGAAATCTTGTAAATCTTCGGGCTACAGTTTATGCGGCTACGGATACTAAGCATGAACATCCTATTTGGGAGGGCGATGCAAAGGATCTGCGTAAGAATTATTTTGATGGAGACAGTAGAAATCTGAAGAGTTACATTCTAGATAATACTGCTTGGAGAGGTCAGGATTTTAATGGCAACACCGTAGCAGATGGTTTATATGACTATGTTATCAGTTATACACCAGACGTTCCAGGAGCTAAAGAACAATACACGACCTTTAAAATTCAAATTGATACTCAAAAACCTGTCATCACAAGTGGTTATATTCGCTTTAAAGATGGAAACCAAGAATTCGTAGCTCGCAAACCAAAAGATGTTGGTCAAGGCGGTATCCTTTCAGAAAAAGTCTTCTATATCACACCATTTGACCAGAAAGGGACCATGGTTCTAACTGGAAAGGACCAGTCTGGAACGCGTGCGTTTGAAAATACCCATCTGATTAAGGCCAATGCTGATGGTAGTTATACACTTCCTAAGGATGTTGACAAGGCTAATATTTACTATCTTGTAGAGGACTATGCAGGAAATGTAGACTATATCTCACTTGCTGAACTTGTGCGCGATCAAAATAGTGGTCGAGTTAAAATTGCCTTGAAGGATGCAAAAACAAATCAGGATATTGATACCCTCTACGTCTATCGAATCAAAAATAGCAAGGGGCAATATGTTGATGTAGACAAGACAAAAGCGATTCATTTCTTACAGTTTGGTCATTATACAGCAGAAATTTTCGGTTATGATCGAACAGAATTGAAATTTATCAGTGCCTTGTCCCAAGAGTTCGACTTGACGGAAGAAAATAGTTTCCAAACCATTACCTTCCTGGCGAATCTCCTAGAATATGCACCGGTGTCTGTTTCCTTCAATCAAGCAGTTCCAAAGACGACTACTGTGGTTCTGAAAGGAGAAGATGGGACAAGTATCACTCTTCCTGCTGAAAAATACGGTCAATACGCCTTTGGTAAGAAAGTTGCTACAGGTCGTTATACTGTACAAGTCGTCTTGCCAACTGGATATGAACTCCTTGAAGATCTCGTTTCCTTGCTCGTTCAGCCAGGTCGAAATAATGCTTTGCGTCTATCTGTCGTGTCTAAGTTGGCCTTGCTTGCTGCGGTAAATCAACAAAAAGAACTGGTAGAAACGTCTCGTTACTTTAATAGTAGTGCAGATAAGAGAAAAGCTTATGACCGAGCTTTCCAAGTGGCACAGTCAGCCTTGTCAAGTAAGTTGAAGCAAGAATTGATTGATGGCGTTCTCGCTAGTCTTGAAGCTGCTGGTAAAGCTTTGGATGGAAAAGATTCGAACGTGGCAGCCTTGAAAGAAGCCATGAAAGCTTACTATGCAACGACTAAAACTGGACGATATGCTAATGCCAAGGAAAAAGTACGCCGAGCTTATGATCGTGCCTTCCAAGAAATCGCCTTACTAGCTGTGGATCCTAAAGTCAAACAGGATCAAATTGACCAATCTCTCATTGCCCTAGCGACGGCTAAAAGCAAATTAAATGGCAAAGCTACTGACTTCTCTAGTCTGAAGAAACTGGTCAAGGATGAACGTCTTTTCCAAGAAAAGAATGCGAGATTTATCTATGCAGAGAAGAAAGAAAAAGCTGCTTATCTTTTAACTTTTAAAGAGGCACAGGAACTCCTTAAAGATCCAGGAGCGAGCCAAGAAGATGTCAAAGATGCCATTACAGCATTGAAACAAGCCAAGAGAAATCTACATGGCAAAAAACCAAAAGCAAGAAGACATCCTTAAATAGGGGTTTTCTAGCTCCATTAGAAAAAGAGTCTGGAACTTTGTTTTCAGACTCTTTTTTGGTTTACACTAGCTAGAAAATTTGCTATAATACTAGCTAGGAAAGAAAGTCTTATGGCGTTCTTCAAGCGAACTTGGGACAGTGGGAGCCAAGTAGAACAAGGTAAGAAACTGGCGCTTTCTGTCGTATTTTTAAAAACAATGAAGTAATAAATTAGGGTGGAACCGCGTTTCTGACGCCCCTAGTCGCAAGGCTTGGGTGTTGAAATTCGGTTCTTTTTGAATTCGTCTAATGCCTAAGTAGAAAGGAGCATAATGCTTACAGGATCTTGTTTATGTAAAGCAGTGACCTACACTTTAGATGAGGCATTGTCGGAATTAGTTTTTTGCCACTGTTCATTCTGTCGGAAAGCAACTGCGTCTGCCTATACAGTGAATGCCAAAGTTAGCAGTAAAAACCTAGTATTGCATGGAAAAGAACAGTTGGTTACCTATAGTTCATCTCCAGGGAAACAACGCTATTACTGTCAGAACTGTCATAGTCAAATTTTCACTGCTCAAGAAAATATACCAGAAGTCTGTGCTTTGAAACTAGGTACAATAGACGAATGCGATCAGAATTTACAAACGGTTCCCAAACGTCATATTTTTCAGGACCCAGCTTTTTCTTGGTTGCTTGATGAATAAATCTAAAAAGATAATATAAACTAAAGGAGTAAACAATGTCTAAGAAATTAACATTTCAAGAAATTATTTTGACTTTGCAACAATTTTGGAATGACCAAGGTTGTATGCTTATGCAGGCTTATGATAATGAAAAAGGTGCGGGAACAATGAGTCCTTACACTTTCCTTCGCGCTATCGGACCTGAGCCATGGAATGCGGCTTATGTAGAGCCATCACGTCGTCCTGCTGACGGTCGTTACGGGGAAAATCCTAACCGTCTTTACCAACACCACCAATTCCAAGTGGTTATGAAACCTTCTCCATCAAATATCCAAGAACTTTATCTTGAGTCTTTGGAAAAATTGGGCATCAATCCTTTGGAACACGATATTCGTTTCGTTGAGGACAACTGGGAAAACCCATCAACTGGTTCAGCTGGTCTTGGATGGGAAGTTTGGCTTGATGGTATGGAGATCACTCAATTCACTTATTTCCAACAAGTTGGTGGATTGGCAACTGGCCCTGTGACTGCGGAAGTTACCTATGGTTTGGAACGCTTGGCTTCTTATATTCAGGAAGTGGATTCTGTCTATGATATCGAGTGGGCCGATGGTGTTAAATACGGAGAAATCTTTATCCAGCCTGAGTACGAGCACTCAAAATATTCGTTTGAAATTTCTGATCAAGAAATGTTGCTTGAAAACTTTGATAAGTTCGAAAAAGAAGCTGGTCGTGCCTTGGAAGAGGGCTTGGTTCACCCTGCCTATGACTATGTTCTCAAATGTTCACACACCTTTAATCTGCTTGATGCACGTGGGGCTGTATCTGTAACTGAGCGTGCAGGCTATATCGCTCGTATCCGTAACTTGGCCCGTGTCGTAGCCAAAACCTTTG
>CAUSQY010000024.1:0-21452 GCA_963533645.1 uncultured Streptococcus sp.
GAAGGGAAATACGGTCACTTTTCGCTTGGCCAGTGATGGTCACCTTCCCAGAAAACGTCTTGGTCTCACGACTCAAGTCTAAAAATAAATCATAATGTTCAGGAACAAATTGCTTAATAAAATGTTCAACTGCTTGCATAGTTTTCTCCTATTCTAAGTTTAAGAGCTTTGCTCTTCTTCAAACAAACTTATTATATCATGTTTTGCTTAAGAAAAAAGGATTGGACGGTGATTTCCAAAACTTTCTTTCTACTAAAGTTTACTGTGGATAAACCTTGCGAAATTCTTCTAAAACAACCTTGCTGTCAGGTGTAAAAGTTAGTCCTGCCTCTCTCAGCCACTCGGCAAAACAGTCCTCATGAACCCGACGCCAATAAGCTAGGGATTTGTCACCTTCCCCTTCCTTAAAGGCATGTTCAGCAGAAACTTGATGAAAGGGCTGAACGGAAACCTTGGTAATTTCGACAATGCAGACAGCCTGATTTTGACTATCTAAAATGACATCAAAAGTTCCTTCTCGCGGAAGGGGTTCGTCATCAACTGCATACAGATCATAGGCTGATGCGGTTGCCGTCTTTTCACCTTTTAAAACCAAATCTGCCAAGAGATCGGCTTCTACTCCAAAAGCCCAGGCATCTATCTCATCTCCGATAGAAGGGTTGATTTGCTTGTAGGCATTCCACATTTCTTGCGGTGTCATGTGTGCTCCTTTGTAATTTTTTACTCACTTCTTTTATACGTTTGAGATGGTCTGGATGATCAATCTCTAAATTAAAAATCTCTGGAATAGAGCTGTAGTGGATAATACATTTGATATCCATCTGATTCATTTTTTGTATGAAAGAAGCATTCAGATAGCCTGCTACAGCAAAGTCAATTTTTTCCGCCCTTGCTTTATCCTGCATATCTCTCAGCATATCCAACATAATGGGACTTTCTATATCATGCCATTGACTATTTCTCACAGTCGCAAAAATGAAAGAAGTCAAATCATTCATTCCAACTATAATCTTTGAAATACCAGTTTCCAATATCCTGTCCAAGTCAAAATAAGCTGACGGCAATTCAATCATTGTGCCGATTTTCCCAGTAAAACCATGCTCACGCATTACTGTAATAGCTTGCTTTAACTGCTCAGCATCATTGACAAAAGGAAAAATAACAGACAGATTGGGATTGGTTTGATAAACTTCTGTAACGACATGTGCCTCAGCCTGAAATTCATCAGGACACGCCAGCAAGCGCCTAGTTCCTCTATAACCAAACAAGGGATGATTTTCATCAAAATGCTCTTTAGTCCCCTCTAAACAATTAGCTTCTGTATTTGTTAACTCTGAAAAACGATACCAAACCTCTTCATCTGAGTACAAGGAGCAAATGGTGTCTAGATAATCTTTTACAAATTGCTGACAACTTGATAAGAGAATATTTTGATTGAGCTCTCTCAGTAAGTATTCTCCACGAATCATGCCAACATGATGAAATAGTTGTGGGTAAACTTTTTCAACAATTTTTTCGCCACTAAGGGCAAGTTGGTTTCTCATTATTCACCTTCCAATTCATGTAGGAAGTCTTGTCCAGTTCCGGAAATCCTAATAATTCAGACTTAACCTTCAAGACTAATGGCGACGCATTTTCTTCTGTGATTTTTTGAATATCCATCCAAACATATCCAAGTGAATCATTCGCACCATCAGACACAGCTTCCGAAATCGTAACTTGAGCTTCCTTCTCGTTTACCTCAATATCATAAAATGCCATGATATGGTGAACCATAAAATTTGTTAACTCTTCCCTGACGAAAACATCGTAGATTCGAGGATTAGAGTAGCTTCTAACAGTATATCCCGTCTCTTCCATAACTTCTCTAATCAGCGTTTCCGTCAGTCCTTCACCAAGTTGCTGACTACCACCGGGTAGATCATAACGATGTTGATAAGGACCTCTCGTTTTCTCAATGCAGAGTAACTTCTCATTTTCAAAGCAAATGCCATAGACACCAAAGTGATTTTTGATTTCCATCCAACTCCTCCTACTTCAAAGTCCAGCCACCATCAATGGTCAGGATTTGTCCTTGCATGGCGCTCGCTTTTCCACTTGCTAAGAAAAGGCTAATTTCTGCTACTTCCTCTGGCTCAATCCAGCGCTTGATTGGCGTTTCACTAGCTACCCAGTCAGCCAATCCACCTGGTTCAAAGTCGGCAGCGGTCATAGCTGTCTTGACAGCACCAGGAGCAATCCCAAAGACCTGAATACCAGCCTCAGCATAGTCTAGGGCCAACTGCTTGGTAAAGCCAGCTAAGGCGTGCTTAGACGAGGTATAGGCATGACCACCACCACCTGCTAGGCTCGAAGCGATGGAGCACATATTGATGATGATTCCCTTTTTACTTTCCAGCATTTGCGTCAAATAATGTCGTGTCATCTCAACTGGAGTCACATAGTTGATTTCAAAGATTTCTTGAATTTCCTGCGCTGTCTGTTCCAAAAGGGATTTGTAATCATCCAAAACTCCTGCAGTATTGCACAAAACATCCACCTGAGGACACCAGTCAAAAATAGGCTCCAAGTCAAGAGTTAAATCTCTCTGTAAAAAGTGGAAATCACCATCTAAAACTGGATTTTCTCCTTGATCCACACCATAAACTTGATAACCATTCTCTAAAAAAAGTCGAGCCTGAGCCAATCCAATACCTGAACTCACTCCCGTAATCAATACACGTTTAGTCATTCACTTCTACCCAATCTGTCGCCAAAACATCACAAGGTGTCGGACTCCACATGGAAAAACCTTCTCCTTCGCCAGATACATTGATTAGGAAGTAGGGCGTCACTTCAAGTGCAACCCCGTTTTGTTCAATGGTATCAAAAAGCTGCACATAGTTTTCAGCACCTCCCCAACCAGTACGTACATATTTTTTCTTAGCCTTTAATCCCGGCAGGATTTCTTCAAAAGTCATGTTGTTCTCCTTTAATGCTAAATTCTTAGTTTAATTATAACAAAAAACCGTTTTCCAACGGCTTTTTGACTGTATATCTACTAAATTCTTCCTACCACTGCAACCCGGCTTCTCTAATTTCTTTCTTAGAAGCAAATTTACCATTTGGTCTGTGCCATCTTCCGTTTTTATCTCTAAAGTAGCCACCTGAATTTGTTGATTGCGAATTTGATTCCTGACTTTCTTCTTTTTCTTGTGCAGCCTGACGTGCTTTTTCTTCTTCCTCTTTCGCTTTCTTTTCAGCTGCTTCTTTTTCCTCAGCCTCTTTCTTGGCTTTTTCCTCAGCTTCCTTCTTAGCCTTTTCTTTTTCTTCTTTTATTTTTGCATCTTCAACTGTATTCTTAGCAGTACCATCCAAATAATTGATTTCCGCATTAGCTGAAACATTGTCTAGAATAACATGCGTCACAGAATACTGATCAACCTTTTCCTTACTTCCACCCAACTTGATCTCCAAGAGTTTGCCATTTTCATCTATTCCCACATACTGCAACTCAATCTGTCTAGGAATCAATTCATCCTTTTGATAGATTGGAGTCACCTTATAGTCAAGATAGTAGTTCGGGTGATTGGCCAACCAGGAGTCCAATCGATTTTCGTAATAAAGCATACTTTCTTGATTAGTATTATCAGTACCATAATAAGTTCCAGCATTTAGCCAGTTGGTCATTGGAACCAGATTCCTCTTTTCGTCGTTCAATCCACTAAATTGGTACCCAATCAAATGGCCTCGATTCATTAACCAAGCCTTTTTAGAACCATCTCCATAGTAAAAATTATAGTTATGCCATCCAACTGGATCATAAGTCAACTTGGACTCTCTCTTCTCAGTTGGTTCATCGCTGTCCTTAAGTTGAATATGAGCACCCGTTGCGCGTGATTTAGAATCCAATTCCCCAAGTTCTAGTTGCTTTTCATTTTTAAAAGGCAAGAGTCCAGCTTCTTTAAACAACTTTTCATCGAACTTGGTTTGCTTCTGTTCAATTTTTTCTTCTGGGACCTTTGATTCTACCTTATGTCCAGAACAAGCAGCAAGTGTTGTTACTGAAAGTAAGGCAAGTGAAAGGGTGAGCAACTTTTTCATAAAAAACTCCTTTATTTTGTATAATAACTATATTAATTCTTCCTTTTACATTTTACTATCATTTTGCTAATTATTCAAGAATAAAGAGGCTGTTATTATCCTATTTTCTTCCTTTGTCCAAAAAAAACGATAACCACTTTGCAGCAGTTACCGTAATTTTTTTGATTAGTCTTTCCCACCAAGTCTACTATTGATGGTCATCATGATGCTGGCTATTTTCTCACCCCAGTAAGGATCAGAAGCATAGCGAACATTCATTCCAGTTGCTTTGTTTCCAAGGTGATCTCTGCCATAGTCGATGTAATTCTCACGAATCCACTTGGCTGCACCGAGAATTCCTTTGTCCACATTATCAAAGCTCTTGGCTGAGAGATATGGGCTAGTATCATAAGCCGCAATACCAAAGAAGTTATTCTTATCTCTGGCAATTTGACTGCGACCCCAAGCACTTTCAAGGGCACTATGGGCCATCAAGTAAAGGGCATTGACGCCATAACGTTCCTCAGCCTCTTTGAAAGTCGCTCCTTTACCTGCTAGAGGACTATCCTGCAAGTTCATCATCGAATACAGTTTATCCAATTCAGCTGCACTATAATTACTTGGTTCCCTCAAGTTTTTATAGAGGAAAGGATTTTTAATGGTAAAGCCATCAAAATGCTCCCCGTCAGTTGAGTAGTACTTCTTACCAATAACCATAGCAGATGTGTGTGGAGCTACTTTGATACTCGTGTAAGGAGAGAGTTCATGGTAGAGGAATTTCCCATCACTAGTATAATGAGGGATAAACTCGCTTCCTTCATCCACTGCTGTCAAATCACTTTGATTCATATAGCCAGACAAGCCAGAAATCGAAACTGCAAGTCGGCCACCTTTTCGCGTTGAGCTATCCAATGAAACAATGCTTCCTTGGTTAATGTAACTCAAGATTTCTCCAGATGCACTATAAACATAGGCTGTGATTGGTTTAACTTTGTAATATTTGGTTTTATCCGCAACATGCCATCTACCAGAAGCATCCAAGGTATGACCATCCACGGTCTCATTTCTTGCCATATAACCGCCTGATTTAAGGTAGTACCATGATTGGTCGGATGAATCGTAGATTAATTCTTTCTCAGCCATCTTTCCATTTGACTTGAGGTAGAACCAATTGTTCTTGTACCATACCCACTCATTCGTGGCCATATAACCACCAGATTTGAGATAGTAGTAACCATTATCCCAGAGCCATTCTTTATTAGCATAATTTCCATCAGAGTTAATATAGAACCAAGAGTTATAATTCTTGTCAAAGAGCCACCCTTTGCCAGCTTTTGCTCCACTGCTCGTCACATAACTGCGGTCAATCCAAGTTTCTGTAGAAAGGTAGCCACCTGATTTGAAATGGTAATCCTTGCCTTTGATGGTTTGCCAACCTTTTTCAGCATAGGTTCCGTCAGCTTTCAAGTAAAACCATGAATTATAATTCTTGTCAAAGAGCCACTCCGATTTTACTTTAGCTCCACTTTTAGCAACATAGAAACGCTCAATCCAGCGCTCAGTTGAAAGATAACCGCCTGATTTGAAATGGTAATCTTTTTCTTTGATCGTTTCCCAGCCTTTTTCGGCATAGCTACCATCAGCTTTCAAGTAAAACCAAGAATCGTAATTCTTATCAAAGAGCCATTCCGATTTCAATTTAGCTCCACTTTTAGCAACATAGAAGCGGTCAATCCAACGCTCAGTTGAAAGATAACCGCCTGATTTAAAATGGTAGTCCTTCCCATCAATGGTTAACCAGCCATTTTCAGCATAAGTACCATCTTGTTGGAGGTAGAACCAACTACTATAGTTGTCATCATAAATCCAGGCTTGTTTAACCTTATGACCATTTTCTGATATATAATTCTTACCAAGCCAAGCATTTTTCAGCATTTTACCTTGTGAATTGATGTAGTACTGGTTCTCACCTTGAGTGATCCACTCATCTTTGGCCATTTTCCCGTCTTCTTTAAGGTAATATTTTTCCTGACCTTGTTGAATCCACTCATTATGAGCTTTCTGACCATCAGACTTGAGATAATACCAGGATTCTTGTTCCTGATTAAATACCCACTGTTCCTTGGCTTTAGCACCACTTTCAGTCACATAGTACTGGCCAATCCACGTTTTCGTAGCTAATCTTCCAGCTTCATTAAAATAGTAATCCTTACCACCAACTGTTAGCCAGCCGTTCTCAGCACGATTTCCATCAGCTGTTAAATAAAACCAAGCCTGTTGCGTTTGTTCAAAGATCCATTGGTTGGTTGCTGGTTTCCCATCTGCTTTGAGGTAGGTCTTTCCTTGCCAAATACCTTCTTCGGCTTTTGCTGTCTCCACTACAGTAAAAAAACACCCCAATAAGCTAGCACTTACTAGGGCCACTTTCCATCGTTTCATTTAAATGCTCCAATAACGTTTTCTAAACCCTATTGTAACATAGTTAATAGACGGAAATATTACAAATTGATGAAGATTCTATTTCTTGTTGACAATAAGGAAGACCTAGCTTATCTCAGACTGGCTTTGACTTCCTGACGGAGATCTTCCAAACTGCTAATGCCATATTTATCCATGACTTTTGGTAGATGTTCGATGATATCAGGACAGGCATAAGGATTGGTAAAGTTGGCTGTTCCAACTCCGATGGCAGAGGCACCAGCCAGATACATTTCAAGCGCTGCTTCAGCCGAATCCACTCCCCCCATTCCAATGATGGGCAGGTCTGTTGTTTGAGCGACTTGACGGATGAGTTTGAGGGCTACTGGAAAAACTGCTGGACCTGACATTCCACCTGTACCATTGGCTAGGATTGGTTTTCTAGTTTTAAGGTCAAAGCGCATACCGACAAGGGTATTGATCATGGTTAAACCGCTTGCTCCTGCATCTTCTGCGGCTTTAGCGATAGTGACAACATCCGTTACACTAGGGGTTAACTTAACATAAACTGGTACATCAGAAGCTTCCACAGCCGCTTTTACCACTTCATAAGCTATATCAGGATCTTGCCCAATCAAAAGTCCATGATTGCCGTGATCCACATTCGGACAAGAGATATTGAGCTCAATTGCTTTTACATTAGCTGCCTTGGATATTCCTTGAGAAACGGCTGCATAATCTTGTTTTGAAAAGCCTGCAACATTTGCGATGATGGGAAGCGTAGGATACTCTCTTTCCAGCCAAGGCAACTTCTCAGCTAAAACAGCTTCTAAACCAGGATTTTGCAAGCCGATTGCATTGAGCATACCAGCAGGCGTCTCTGCCACCCTTGGAGTTGGATTGCCATAACGGGGTTCAAGTGTCGTCGCCTTGATCATAATGGAGCCTAAAAGGTCTAAATCATAGTACTTGGCATACTCCTGACCAAAACCAAAACAGCCTGATGCTGGAATAATCGGATTCTTCAAATCCAAGCCCGGTAGAGAAACTTGTAAGCGATTTGTAGTCATGACTTTCTCCTTATAATACAACTGTTCCTGTACGGAAAACAGGACCATCTTCACAGACGCGTTGGCTGACAGTCTCACTATCTGGTACTTTTAGAACGCAGGCATAGCAAGCCCCCATCCCGCAAGCCATACGAGATTCTAGAGATAGATAGGCTCTTGGGTGGTCATAAAATCTTTGATTGATATACTTCATCATTCCAGGCGCTCCACATGAGTAAACGGCGTCAAACTGACTGTCTAAGTCATTAATAACGACTGACACATTTCCCTTGATACCATATGAACCATCATCTGTCGTTACAAAGACTTGACCATATTGGGCCAATTCTGTTTCAAGAATAACAGCATCCTTGTTGGCAAAACCGAGGACTGCCACTACTTTCACCCCACGAGCATGCAATTCCTTAGCTACCTCAAGCAAGGGTGGAACACCAATCCCCCCACCAACGAGGAGAACTTGGCTCTGATTGTCTAAATCAGACAAGTCAAACCCATTTCCCTGAGGCCCCATCACATCAAGAGTCTCTCCCTGACTTAATGTTGAAAAAATAGCGGTCCCAGCCCCTTCAATCCGATAAATGAGGCGACACTGCTTCTTAGTCTTGTCAATAGACGAAATTGAAATAGGACGACGCAAGAGATGGGCATCATCAGGTACACGCAGATGTAGAAATTGGCCTGCTTGCATAGCTTCAACCATTTCCCCTTCTAGGACTAATTCAAAGATTGCTGGCGCAATTTCCTCTTGTGCGACCACCTTCATGGTTTCCAAACGAATGGCACCCATACGCTTCTTACATGTGGGATTCATGATTTTCCTCCTTAAATTTTAAGGGGACCAGATAAAGAAAAGACCTTGCAATAGCAAGGTCTCAGTTAGGTTAGGCTAGAACTCATGCGCACACTTAAAAAGTCTCCACAGGGAGTCCCCTATCACTTTTATCTGACACCTTGTGAGTCTCTCTGGACTCCCCTTAAAGGTTAAATTTGTATTAGTATACTCTTTCAAAGAAAAAAAGTCAAGTAGAAAACGAACATTCTACTTGACTGTACAGGATTATTTTTCACGAATCACTTCGACCTTGTAACCATCAGGATCCTTGACAAAGTAATAGTTTGGTGGGTTTCCAGGTAGACCTTTTGGCTCTGTAACCTCATAGCCTTTGTTGCTGTGTTCTTGATGAAGTGCCTCAAGGTCAGGTGTGCTGAGAGCGATATGGGCAAAGCCATCTCCCACCACGTAAGGGCCGTGGTCATAGTTATAAGTCAACTCCAACTCGTAGTCATCACCATCAAGTCCTAGATAGACAATGGTGAAGGCATGGTCTGGAAAATCCCTGCGACGCAATTCTTTAAAACCAAAAGCATCTTGATAGAATGCAATTGATTTTTCAAGGTTTTCTACTCGCAAGCAAGTATGTAGCATTTTTGAAGCCATTTTCATTACCTCTTTCATTTGAATAGTTCTATTATACCTTTATTCGGGAAAATTTACTAGAAACTTGAACTAGAGTCCTCTTCTCTAGGTTATCATTCTATGCAGAACTTTTACGATTTTCCTTACGTATATTGCGAATAAGGAAAAGCAGGATAAGGATAAAAAGTCCCTCTAGGAAGTAGAAAGCAAATTCGCTATTCAAGTTTAACAGGTCTTTTTCAAAATAAACTTTACTAAAATCAGGTATAGGTGCGAATAGGATTCGCAACAGTCTTCTTAGGAAAATAAAGATTTGCAATCCATAAATCATAAAGACCTTCTTCACACCAATTATGAAACCCTGTTCCTTTGTAAAATAAGACAAGGCAATTCCATTTAACAAGAGGACAACCGTTATGGTCAGAGTTTCATCTCGTAGAATAGTTGGATTAAAGATGTCTAAACGACTGTGAATATAGGACAACGTTTGAAAGAGTAGGATCCCCAAGATTGCTGGGAGGAGAATTTTTTTCAGAGATGGTGGAAATCCAGGACTAAATCGTGTAAAAGACAAGCAAATCACAAGGATTGCAAAAATATGGAAGTACATCATTGCAACTCCGGAAATGATCTGGCTTCGATTTACCAAAGCAGATAGGAAGCCAGCAGAAAGAAAGATACCGACAGGAATCAGCTTATCCAAAGAATAATCCCACTTCAGCCCTTGACTCACTTGGAAGCCATCGATGAGACAGAAAAATGTAATGAAAATAAGGGTCCCAATGAGACCAAACGGTAAGAATGGAGTGACGAGGAGCAATAACAAGATGAATAGGAACCATGGATGGGGACTGTGGTAAAATTTTCGTTTTGAACCCCTAGCTGTCACTCCTTCCTCAATTGGTGTTTGCCTTAATTTTAGCATATAGACGTAAAAGAGAGACAACATACCAGCATGGACCCAAGAATTATAATTAGGTTGCTCTAGAACACTGAGTATCAGACTCACAATCGTAAAGAGGCTAAAGAATATCTGTAGAAACTTATTTTTAAAGACCTGTCTTTTTTTCCAATCCGAATATGCTAACTTGACCTTTGGATGATAAAGTTGATAGGCATAGGCTGTCATCTCTTCTAGTTTCTGGTCTGTCTCCTCCGTCATCATTTGGGGAGCCATTTTAGAAGTAGGAAAAGGAGCCAAAACATATCTCAGGAGCTCGCCATCTGTAAACCGATGGTACTCCTTATAGATCTGTTGAAGCAAAATAGTTAGAATGCGTGGTCTTCCTTTAAAGTAGCTTCTCCACTTCTCCCAATCATTGATATCTTCATTGCTCTTAGTGAGCTTATCAATATAGAGATAACCTTCATTGTACCAGTAATCAAAATTTTCTTTTTTATCTAGTGCGTACTCCTCTACAACTGAAGGATAGGAATGGATACTCTTCCAAAAATGGAGTTTTTTCAGGTAAGGATTTGATTCCTCATCACTGTAACGCTCCACAAATTGGAGAACGAGGGCTAACACTTTCGCATTGGTTAAAGGATAGACGTCCACCTTTTCTAACAAATCAAGTAGGAGCGTGTGATCTTTGACTGATTCAAAAAGATATTGCCAATCACGTAACAGTTTGTATTCGTCTTGATATGGACTATAGAGTAAAAGATATAGTTTTTCCTCAACCTCCGATGGATTTGGCAGATTATAACGATGACTATCGAATGGTTCATCCGTATCTGCATTTAATTCATCTAAGTAAACCACAAGCTCATCATAGGCTTTTTTATCCTCCTGTCTCATCTCTGGTTCTATCTTCTCCAGGATAAAGGTTAAAACTGGAATGCTAGTAATTATTTGTTTACTGCTATGCAATAGAAAAAGGACAGCACTAGAAGAAAATGATTGATTGAAAAATTTTATCCAAGTCCCAATCTGATTAGCTCTTTGGGAATCTTCGAGGATTGCTTGACATAAACGATATGAGATATGAAATTTAGTAGTTTCCTTTTTCGCTGTTTCTAGAGTTTCTCCATTTTTGTTTACAGTAGATCTTTTGACCTTCCAGTACTTGAGTTTATAGTAATAGCCCCAGTATCGGAAGTCAGGTACATAGTCTTCCAGTAAAGGAATGATGATAGAGAATTGCTCCGGTTTGTTAAAAATATAAACATCCATTTCTTCTAAAACAGACTGAACCGCGCTCATATCATACTGATACTGACTAAAAAACTGTTTCCAAAGATGTTCTTGTTCTTCTATGGTATAGTCAGGATTCCCTACAATACTTTCAATCGCACTTCGAATCAAATAGGCTGCTTCATTATAACTACTAAAGTCAAGAGTAGACCTTGTTGTTCCTTCTTTCCCCTGGTTCTCTTCATCACCTAACGTTTCAAAGTTGAGGGTATTCTTAGCTCTTTCTTCAGAATCTCCATTTAGCTGAACTTCCTCATCATAGTCACTAAAGTCAAGGGTGGACTTTTGCTTATCCTCTTCTGCTTTAAAGGTTTCAAAGTTAAAGGAATCGCTGGTTTTATCAGTTGATTGCTGATAATCACTGAAATCAAGACTAGATGTTTCAGACTCTTCGTTCTCAGTCTTCGTTTCCTCAGTCAAGGTTTCAAAGTTGAGACTAGAGTTAGGTTTTTCATTTTCCTCTTCTTCAAGTTCACTAGCTTCTTGAGAGTCACTCGCTTTTCTTAAACTATTTTCTGGTCTTGTGTTTCTAGACCTCGCATAAGTCAAGGCTTTTTGGTAAGCTTCAACAATTTCTTGGTAAATTTCTGGTTGGTCTTCTGGGTGATAGAGCCGAACCAGTTCAGCATAACGCCTTCTAATAAGCTTGACGTCAGTCGTTGGCTCTATCCCTAAAGTTTCCCATATATTCATAAGGTCTCCTCTTTTACAGTCCTCGCTCTAGGAAGTCTAGATAGTTTGAAAATGATTGATAAAGTTTTGGCAAATGATACATAGATGCTTGGCTGACCTCTTCTTCAAATCGTCTAGTTTCAGCCATTAGCTCCTCTCTTCTTCTCCCCAAGAGCATACTGTACACACGATTCGCTTTTTCAATCAAGAAACGATAAACCTCTGTTTCTTGAGCATTGATCTTATAGCGAGTCAACTCTGCTTGCTTAGCCTTGATTTCCTTTTCTGTCAGAGTAACACTATCTTGGAGAATAACATGACTAAAGACTTCCTGTGTTGAATCAATTTTCACTTCGACATCCAAAATTCCATTTAAATCATAGGTGAACCGAACTGTGAAACTTTCATTTACTCGAGTATTCACAGGGACGGGAACTTCTAATTCTCCTAGGAAGAGGTTTTGTGAAGCCTTCATCATCTCACCTTGATAGACCTTTATCTTGACTTGGCTCTGTCCCAATTCAGCCGTATAGTACTGCTCAATGCGTGAAGCAGGTAGGGTGGAATTTCGCTCGATAATCGGCGAAAAACGGTCTCCAACTATCTCAATTCCTAGTGTAAAAGGACAAATATCAGACAGCAGCAAATCTCGTATCTCACCCTGCCGTTCTTTTATTCCTGCTAAAAGGGCACAACCTCTCGCAATCATCCGATCGGGATCATCCGATACCTGAACCATTTGATTGATACAGTAGGATAAAAAGTCCTGAACCAAGCGGAGTTTCGAAGTCCCCCCAACAAGAACAAAGTTATCAGATGATACATAGCTATAGCGTGCATCCATCAAGGCACGATCCAAAACAGCCTTAACACGGGCTAGCAGAGGTTGACAAAGCTCATAAAAGCGTTGGTAGCTCAAGTCTAAAGTGTATTCCTGTTCTTGGTCCAGAACCGTCATCTTCACTTCTTCTTTATCATTGAGTTCTAGCTTTTTCTTTTCAGCCTGTACCAGAATTTTGCTATAAAATTCTCGGGAAATCGTATCCTTGGTTAATTGATTAGAAACTAAAAATTCCTCAGCAATAGCTGCAGTAAAATCTTCTCCTCCCAAACGATTGTCCCCTGCGATCGACACGATTTCGACGATATTATCAAAAAGCTCCACAACTGAAATGTCTAGAGTTCCACCACCAAAATCGACTACAATAAAAGATTGATCTTCTTGGTTTACCATAGATCTTTTAGCAAGAGCCGCTGCGGAAGGTTCATTGATAATCCGATCAATCTGAACGCCTGCAAATTTCCCTGCTAGTTTGGTCGCATAGCGTTGAGCATCATTGAAATAGGCTGGTACACTGACAATCACTTCCTCGACCTTTTCTCCAAGATAGGTCTCTGCATCATCTACCAACTTTCGAATGATAAAGGAGCTTAATTCTTCAGCCTTATATGCTCGATTTCCTAGCGTCAACTCATGCTTGGTCCCCATAAAACGCTTGAACTGAGAAACCGTCTTATCTGGGTGAGTCACCAAGCGTTCCTTGGCAATTTTTCCAACTATAATCTCATCATTGTCATCTAAAGCCACAACAGAAGGCGTCAAATATTCACCAAAAGCATTGGGAATCAGCTTGACCTGGCCATCTTGGTATACCCCTACTAAAGAATTAGTCGTTCCTAAATCAATACCTACTATCATCTTCTTCTAACTCCAAATCTTTTTTAGATATTCCTATTATACAGGAAATATCCTATTTTCTTTGAAAAAATCTGTGATTTACTCTTTAAAAGAGAAAATCATTTATGGTAAATAAAAAAGTTTCACCCTACTCCTGCGATAAAAACCACAAGAGTAAGAATGAAACAGTTTGTCATTATTTACCAAGTTTTGCTTTAGCTGCATCTGCAAGAGCTGTGAAAGCTGCTGCATCGTTAACAGCCAAGTCAGCAAGCATTTTACGGTTAACTTCGATTTCAGCCAATTTCAAACCATGCATCAATTGTGAGTATGAAAGTCCGTTCAAACGAGCTGCCGCATTGATACGAGTGATCCACAGTTTGCGGAAGTCACGTTTTTTCTGACGACGGTCACGGTATGCATAGTAGTAAGAGTTCATTACTTGTTCTTTTGCAGTACGGAACAAGATATGTTTTGCTCCATAGTAACCTTTAGCTAATTTAAAAATACGTTTACGACGTTTGCGTGATACAACGCCACCTTTAACACGTGCCATGTTTTATTTCCTCCAAATATTTCCTAGAATTGTTTACTTACTGTTAGGCTATTATTTCAAGCGAGTAAGCATTGCTTTGATACGTTTGAAATCTCCTGAATGCACCATAGATGCTTTACGAAGATGACGACGTTGTTTCTTAGTTTTTCCGTGGAAACGGTGAGAAGTGTAAGCACGGAAACGTTTAAAGCCACCAGAACCTGTACGTTTGAAACGTTTAGCTGATGCGCGGTGTGTTTTTTGTTTTGGCATGATTTTTTCTCCTTTATTTAACTTTCTGACAATTATTTTTTGTCAGTTGCTGGCGCCAACTGCATGAACATTTGGCGTCCATCCATCTTAGCTCGTTGTTCGATGATCGCAATATCTTGTGTTGCTTCAGCAAACTCGGCTAAAACTTTTGCACCAATCTCTTTATGGGTGATCATACGCCCTTTAAAGCGAATGGATACCTTAACTTTATTTCCTTTTTCAAGGAACTTGCGTGCATTGCGAAGTTTTGTGTCAAAGTCACCCTTGTCAATAGTTGGACTCAGACGAACTTCTTTCACAGTAACAACACTTTGTTTTTTACGTTGTTCTTTTTGCTTTTTCTGATACTCAAATTTGAACTTACCGTAGTCCATAATTTTAGCAACAGGCGGTTTTGCTTGGGGTTGAATCAATACTAAGTCAACATTTGCACTATCAGCCAATGCTTGCGCTTCGCTGAGTGGCTTGATGCCTAGCTGTTCTCCCTCAAGACCGATCAAGCGAACTTCACGTACACGAATTTCATCATTGATGAATAAGTCTTGCTTTGCTATGGTTTTCACCTCTTTTTTATTATTAGAGAAAAACAAGAGCGGGCTCGTAATGATACAAGCCCGCACGTTATGATAGCGTTTCTTAGAAACTTTTCATCCGTAGGGCCAGGCAACTTGATGTCACAAGGCGAGAAGCTCTCACTTCTGCTTTTCTCAACTTTTATATAATACCAAGTTTTCTATTCCTTGTCAAGATAAAAAGTCAATTTTTCGAAAAAGTTTATCTACTTTATCGAACCGTTTCTATTCGCCAACTATTCCACCCTGTAAAGCGGATAGCCCCTTGCTGATCAGTTCGGTAAACTTTGCTATTGATATTTTCAAGTCGTGTCAAGGTTTCCTGATGGGGGAGTTTGGCACGATTATTTTTTCCAACTGAAATGAAAGTAATTTCTGGTTTGAGTTTTTCTAGGAAAACTGGATTGGATGAGGTTTTAGCACCATGTTGGCCTGCTTTCAAGACATCCACATCTAGGTCAGGATAATGCTTCAGCAAGTCCTTCTCTCCCTTCTCTTTCAAATTTCCTGTGAAGAGAAAGTGCTTATCCAAAAGTTTCCCATAAAGAACCAGGGAACCATTGGAACCAACTTCTCCATTTTCTCTCGGAGATAGGACTTCTAAGTAACCGCCAAAAATCGGTAAATTCTCCCCTGCTGTCACACTGCGTACCTTGGTTTGACTTGCTTCTAGTTCTACTACAAATTCCTTCTGTGTCAGACTTCCTTTTGATACTAAAATCTCCCCAACATGGAAAGCCTTGGTCACCTCCAGTAAATCACCAACATGTTCCTTGTCTGTGTTGGTCAAGATCAAGTGGTCAATCTTGGCTACTCCACGACTTTTTAGATAGGGAATCAAGTTTCGCTGGGCATTGCTGGTCGTCGCCTTTTCTTGCCAAGCTTGGATTTTCTTGTCAGATTCTGCTTTACCTCCTACATCTATGAGAATAGTTTTACCAGTTACATCCCGTAGGAAAATACTCTCCCCTTGCCCTACATCCAGCATGGTGATTTCATTTTCCAGTGGATGCTTGGTCAGGAAAAAGAGCCCCACAATAAAGAGAATGACTCCTGCTATTCTTTTAATGTTTTTCCTCATGTCATAGAGCAAGGCTAATGAAACTAAGAGAAGAATCAACAGCCATGCGTTTGGTTGTCCAAAGACCAAGGGCCTACTTGCCATCTGCGAAACCAAGCGAATGATGCTCTCCAACCATTCAAAGACAAAGTTAAACTGAGTGACTGGGTAAACGAAGGACAAAATAAATAAGATGGACAAAAGCGGCAAGAAGACCACATCAAACAGAAAGGAAAATACAAAAGTCAAAAGGATAGACCAAGGCTGAAATTCTGCAAAATAGAAGGATAGAATGGGCAATATTCCCAAGGAAATGACTAGACTTTCTCTAGCAACAGCCTTGAGCCCCTCCCCTTCTTTGCTAGTCATGGTCAAGATAAAGGCGTAGGCGCAGGACAAGACCCCTCCAGCTGTCATGAAAAAGTTAGGCATGATGATAAAGAGGACAAGGATCGTCAAGGCAAAATTATCCAAGCCCTTGTAGCCATGTTGGGCCAGTAACTTTTGTAAGAGACTGCGAATGACCGAAGCTGAGAATCCTGTCAGACCGGCATAGATAAGGGAAAAGGGATAGGTCAGCCACTTCAACTTTTCTTGAGTCAAGCCCAATCGCAAGAGGAGTTTCTTAAAGGCATCCATAAAGAAGCCCACTTGCATACCCGACAAGGCAAAGAGATGGATAATTCCAAGACTGGAATAGAGCTCATTCATCTCCTCAAAGTCCGTGTCCAAATGTCCCAGCAAGAGCCCCGTCATGTAGTTACGCATAGGGTCTGGAAAGTGAGCCTTGATCCAAACTACAGCCTTTCGACGTAAGCTGGACAGATTTTCTCCTATATCCCAACTGCTAACTTTTTTGAGGGACTGGATTCTTTTGATAGTCAAAGTTTGGTAAATTCCTTGAGTCTTCAGATAGGCTTGGTAGTCAAAGCCACCAAAATTTCTCTGACCTTCTGGCTCGGAAAGTTTTCCTTCTAGTTCAATCTCATGAAGGTCTGTCAAGGCTTGAAAGTGCTCTTTCTCCTCCTCGGACTGGAGTTTATAGTAAACTTGGAAAGTGCGTCCGTCAGCCTTGCCCCGAAGGGACAGACTATCTCCATTAACTTTGATAGTATCTGGTAAAATTCTTACCTTCTCTACAGACGCAACTAAGTCTTGACTAGCTTGTGTCTGCTGCCAGTTTTGAAACAGAAACCAAAATCCAAAAACTCCACAAATCGCTAGAACTTTACCAGCCGATTTCCAAGGAAATTGAAGAAAGAGACAGATGAGTAGAAAAACAAAGCCTAGTAAAGCAAGATAAGATACTGAGAAAATGGCGTAGTAAAGCCAGAGTAACAGAAAACTCAGATAGATTAGTGGGATAGGGAAATTCTTAATCCACTGTGACATAATCTTTTAGCTTTTCTATGGTCTTAGCGCCAATGCCAGAAACTTTCTTTAATTCATCCACCGACTTGAATTTGCCATTCGTCTCTCGATGGTCGATAATATCCTGGGCTCGTTTTCCTCCCAAGCCTTTGACCTGCTTGAGCTCTTCCAGACTAGCTTTATTGAGGTTGACCTTCTTTTCTTTACTTGACGAAGGAGTCGTTCCAGAGGCAGCCTGCTGACTAGCCGCTTCTTCTCCCTTAGTTGGAACATAGACAAGAGCCTCGTCACTGACTTTCTGAGCGAGATTGAGCGATTTACTATCTGCTTCCTCTGTCAAGCCTCCTGCCTTCTGAACAGCATCATGAACGCGACTCCCAACTGGTAAATCATAAATCCCTGGCGATTTAACAGCACCTTTGACATCCACTGTAATCAGATCTTGTTCAGGAGATTCTTCCTTTTCCTCCTTTTTCACTTCTTTTTCAGACGATGAATCCTTTGAAACGGCCGAAACTTCAGCTTGCAAGTTTGTTTCTTTCACAGGTGTTTGTGAAGTTGGCTTTAGTAGGAAAAATCCGCTCAAGGCCAAACCTAGACCAGCACAGATGACAATGATTTTATACTCTTTTATTTTCTCGATAATTGCTTCCATATTTTCTCCTCTCTTAAGTTATTCGCAAGAGAAAGAAAAAACAGTCGAAAATTTCTTTTCAACTGCTTATTTATTTGCAAAATAGCCTTCCTTAGTCAAGACATAATGAACCCTTGTGATAATTCGATCTGGTTCTTTATTATCCATTCTGGCATAGGGTTCTTCGTGGGAAAAGCGCATGCCTGATTTCTCCATGACCTTGCCAGATGCAGGATTGTCTTTATCGTGAAGAGCGGTCAACTTGTTCATTCCAATCTTTTCAAAAGCCAGTTCAATCACGGCACGATTGGCTTCTGTCGTCAATCCTTGATTCCAATATTTTTTATTGATAATGTAGCCAATGGCTGCCTTCTTAAGAACGGGATCAATCTTGTGCAAGTCAATGGTACCAATAAACTGACCATTGCTTTTTAGTTCGATTCCCCACCGTCCCAAGGAACTAGCCAAGTAAAACTGAGCTATGTTGTTCTTGGTTTCTTCTAAGCTTTGATTTGTTGGAAAAGTGTAGCGTGTATTTTCTCTGTCTGAGGCATACTCAAACATAGCTTCTGCATCATCCAAAGTTACAGGTCTAAGCACTAAACGTTCTGTTTCCACTATTGGATACTGGGCTAGTTTTAAAAAGATTGATTCCATACTTTCCCTCCATTAGAGCTTGATTCTCACTAGTCTAGCATAAATAAATTTGGATGACAAGTTTTTCTTGATTTTTGAAGCGGTTTCATATACAATAAAACCATCACATTTTTGATTTATGAACCGAAATGTGACAACTAAAACAATCCCGTCAAATGAAAGGTAGGTTATCTCTATGTTAATCGGAATTCCAAAAGAAATTAAAAATAACGAAAACCGCGTTGCCCTCACTCCTGCTGGCGTCCATAGTTTAGTCAGTCGTGGACATCGTGTCCTCATCGAAACAAATGCTGGTCTCGGTTCAGGATTTACTGATGCGGACTATCAAAAGCAAGGAGCTGAGATTGTCGCTACTGCTGCTGAAGCCTGGGCTGCCGAGTTGGTCGTGAAAGTAAAAGAACCACTAGCTTCTGAATACGGTTATTTGCGCGACGATCTTCTCCTCTTCACCTACTTGCACATGGCCGCTGCTCCAGAATTAGCAGATGCTATGTTAGCAGCCAAAACAACAGGAATTGCCTATGAAACTGTTCGTGATAATCAAGGACAACTACCGCTCCTCGTTCCTATGAGTGAGGTTGCAGGTCGTATGGCTGTTCAAATCGGAGCTCACTTCCTTACTAAGCAAGCTGGTGGCTCTGGTGTCCTACTAGGTGGTGTTCCGGGTGTTCCAAAAGGAAAAGTAACCATCATCGGTGGTGGTGTCGTCGGTACACATGCTGCCCGCATCGCCCTTGGACTCGGTGCTCAAGTGACTATTTTAGATATCAGTGCTAAACGTCTCTCAGTGCTAGAGGAAGTCTTTGGTAACCAAATCCAAACTCTTATGTCAAATTCTTTCAACATTGAAGCAAGTGTAAGAGATGCGGATGTAGTAATTGGAGCGGTGCTCATCCCTGGTGCAAAAGCACCGAAATTGGTGACAGATGAGATGGTCAAACAAATGCGTCCAGGCTCTGTCATCGTTGACGTTGCCGTTGACCAAGGTGGTGTTATCGAGACAGCTGACCGTGTGACAACGCACGATGAGCCTGTCTATGAAAAACACGGTGTTCTCCACTATGCCGTTGCCAATATCCCTGGTGCGGTTGCTCGCACTTCAACCATCGCCCTAACCAATGTCACTCTTCCTTATATCGAAGCTTTGGCTGGCAAAGGATTCGCACAAGCAATTGCTGAAGATGAGGGCTTGCGTCAAGGTGTGACTACTTATCAAGGTTACTTGACCAGCCTCCCAGTTGCCCAAGGACTCGATAAAGATCATACTTCTATTGACGAACTTGTTTAAAGCTAGGCACTCATTAAAAAAGAGCAGTTCACATCTGAACTGCTCTTTTTGCTATTCTGTTTCTTGGTTCTTTTCTTCAACCTTAACTGGAGCTGGTTCATAAGCCCGGATAATCTGAGCGACAACTGGATGACGAACCACATCCTTGGCTGAAAAATGAACAAAGTCGATTTGGTGAATATTCTTGAGCTTTTCTTGGGCATCAATCAAACCGGACTTGACATTACGCGGCAGGTCAATCTGACTGATATCTCCATTGACAATCATCTTAGAATTAAAACCTAAACGAGTCAGGAACATCTTCATCTGCATGATGGTCGTATTTTGTGCCTCATCGAGAATGACAAAAGCATCGTCCAAGGTCCGACCACGCATGTAAGCAAGGGGCGCGATTTCGATAATTTCTCGCTCCATGAGACGGGTCGTTTGGTCTTTGCCGAGAATCTGATACAGGGCATCGTAAACAGGTCGAAGATAAGGATCCACCTTCTCCTTGAGATCACCCGGAAGGAAACCTAGACTCTCACCTGCTTCCACTGCTGGACGAGTAAGGATAATCCGCTTGACTTGTCCACGTTTAAGGGCAGTCACTGCCAAGGTCACTGCAAGAAAGGTCTTCCCTGTCCCTGCAGGCCCAATTCCAAAGGTCACATCATGCTGTTTGACACTATCCACATAAAGCTTTTGACCCAGTGTTTTGACACGGATAGGCTTCCCTGTATTGTCCTTGATAATTTCTTCTTCGTAAAGGGCGACAAACTTGTCAATTTCATCGTTTTTGACCATGCTAATTGCAGTCACCACATCTGGCGTACCAACGGTCATCCCACGATTCACCAAGACCATCAAAGCCTGGATAACCTGACGGGCTTCCTCACAGGCAGTCTCTTCTCCCAAAACCTGGACAATCTCCGTACGAGCATGAATCACCACATCAAGCTCTTCTTCCATCAAACGAAGATGGCGTTCATTGGAACCAAAAAGATGAAACAGGTCATCTGGATGACTCAGTTGAATGTCTATTGAATGTTCCTTCAAATAAAGAACCTCTCTAATCCGTTTATTTCTTTTTATTATAGCAAAGAGAACAATAAAATACTAGCCTCATCTCATTGTCTCTAATGTTCTAAGTATTCTTGCCAGATGGCGTCAAAGTCTCCTAGGTTGAAAGAGAAACTGGCATGCTCCTCCAAGAAGCGACTCACCTCATCAAAATCATCCGTGTGTTTTGGGAAGGCTGACTCCTCAAAAGCGAGGTCTGCCAAAATGGCTTTAGGGCTGTTACTTTTAGGATTGCGCTCGGTCATGAGCCAAGTATAAAATGATTTTCTCAATTCTTTCTCCTATCAAGAGTTTTTTGATGACACTTTTCTGATTCTTGAAAATTACTGGACTTAGCCTCTGACACATAGTGGTTTATAAAATCCGTTTTCGCATCTGTATAGGCGTCTCGATTGTGTTCAAATTTTTTCCATAAACTTAGTTTTAATTCTTGATACGCTTGGGCGATATCTGGATGCTGGCAGAGATAATCTCTAAAATAAATCT
>CAUSQY010000025.1:0-21339 GCA_963533645.1 uncultured Streptococcus sp.
TCTGCAGACGAATGGTTTTTAAATCAATTTTTGGGTATTTCATTCTTTCATTATATCATAGTTCGTGACAGTTCCTGGTTTTTTTGATAAAATCATACAGTATGCCTTTGGGCACAAAGTATGAACTGGGACTGTATTTCCCAGCTTCGGAGGTAGAAAATGTCAGATTCACCAATCAAATACCGTTTGATTAAGAAAGAGAAACACACGGGAGCTCGTCTGGGAGAAATCATCACCCCTCACGGCACCTTCCCGACGCCTATGTTTATGCCAGTTGGGACCCAAGCTACTGTCAAGACCCAGTCACCAGAGGAGTTGAAGGAGATGGGATCAGGAATTATCCTGTCTAATACTTATCATCTCTGGCTTCGTCCTGGAGATGAACTCATCGCACGCGCAGGTGGTCTCCACAAGTTCATGAACTGGGATCAGCCTATCTTGACAGATAGTGGTGGTTTTCAGGTTTATTCCTTAGCAGATAGCCGTAATATCACAGAAGAAGGAGTAACCTTTAAAAACCATCTCAATGGTTCTAAGATGTTCCTATCGCCAGAAAAAGCCATCTCTATTCAGAATAATCTGGGCTCAGACATCATGATGTCCTTTGACGAATGTCCTCAGTTTTATCAACCTTATGACTACGTTAAGAAATCAATCGAGCGTACCAGTCGTTGGGCTGAGCGTGGTTTGAAGGCTCACCGTCGTCCACATGACCAAGGTTTGTTTGGGATTGTGCAGGGGGCAGGATTTGAAGACTTGCGTCGCCAATCGGCTCAGGACCTTGTCAGCATGGATTTCCCAGGCTACTCTATCGGTGGTTTAGCAGTAGGAGAAACCCATGAAGAAATGAATGCAGTCTTGGACTTCACAACTCAACTGCTACCTGAAAACAAACCTCGCTATTTGATGGGAGTGGGAGCGCCAGATAGCTTGATTGATGGGGTGATTCGTGGTGTGGATATGTTTGACTGTGTTTTGCCGACTCGTATCGCTCGTAACGGAACTTGTATGACCAGCCAAGGTCGTTTGGTTGTCAAAAATGCCCAATTCGCTGAAGACTTTACGCCACTGGATCCTGAGTGTGACTGCTACACATGTAAGAACTATACACGCGCTTATCTTCGTCACCTACTCAAGGCTGATGAAACCTTCGGTATCCGCTTGACCAGCTACCACAATCTTTACTTCTTGCTCAACCTGATGAAGCAGGTCCGTCAAGCCATCATGGATGACAATCTCTTGGAATTTCGTGAGTATTTTGTAGAAAAATATGGCTACAACAAGTCAGGACGCAATTTTTAAAGTGTAAAAATAGAATGCCAAAATCCTAAGTTTTCTCTTAGGATTTTTCCTATTTTTTTGATAGAATAGGGAGTATAATGGAATGGAAATTAGGTGGTGTTTTGCTTCCTAATTTAATGGAGAATAGACTCGTATGCGTATTAAATGGTTTTCCTTAATTAGGATTACAGGTTTACTTTTGGTGCTTTTGTACCACTTCTTTCAAACAATCTTTCCTGGAGGATTCTTTGGGGTAGATGTCTTTTTCACTTTTTCAGGATTTTTGATCACCTCCCTCCTTTTAGAGGAATTTGGGAAGGCACGCCAGATTGATTTAATTGGATTTTTTAAGAGACGATTTTATCGTATCGTACCACCTGTGGTGCTGATGGTTTTGGTGACCATGCCTTTTACTTTCTTGGTTCGTCAAGACTATGTTGCTGGAATTGGTGGCCAGATTGCTGGAGTTCTCGGTTTTATGACCAACTTCTACGAAATGTTAACAGGGGGAAGTTATGAATCCCAGTTCATTCCGCATCTCTTTGTTCACAACTGGAGTCTAGCTGTTGAGGTTCACTACTATATCCTTTGGGGCTTAGCGGTTTGGTTCTTATCGAAACGTTCAAAATCTAGTAGTCAATTGAGAGGGATAGTCTTTCTCCTTTCTGCGGGAGCTTTTATCATTAGCTTTTTCTCCATGTTTATTGGTAGTCTAATGGCGAGTTCCTATTCATCTGTCTACTTTTCAAGTTTAACCCATGTTTCTCCCTTCTTTTTAGGAAGTATTTTGGCGACAGTTGTGGGGGTTCGTCAGACGAGCGATTTAGTCAAGCAGTTTGACCGGATGTGGGATCTTCGTCAGAATCTACTGGTATTTGCTGCAGGGCTTTTGGTGTTAGTGCTCTTGACTTTCTTTGTCAAGTTCACCTACCTGTTTGCGTACTTATTTGGCTTCTTGCTAGCAAGTTTAGCGGCAGTGACCATGATTTTTGCTGCGCGTGTCTTGCATGAGAAAACGCCTGAGATACAAGAACCTCGAATAATTACATTTTTAGCGGATACCAGCTACGCGGTTTATCTTTTCCACTGGCCTTTTTATATTATCTTTTCTCAGTTGATGAGTAATCTGCCTGCTGTTATTCTGACAATCATCTTTTCTTATTTCTTTGCTATCCTATCCTTCTATATTATTGAGCCATTGATTACCGGTAAATCCAATCCTTTAATACGGAAGATTAGTCGATTGCCTCATATTAAACCAATTAGTGCTGGTGCTGCTGGCATTCTTACCTTGATTACCTTGATTATCATAGCTGTAGCTCCCCAAGTTGGAGCTTTTGAGACAGACTTGATGGTCAATGGTTTCAAACAAGCCCAGACCAATATAGGACAAACAAAGACTCTTGCTGAACAAGCTGAACTCAGTCGTCTAGGAATTTCTGAGGGAACAAGCCTAATAGGAGATTCGGTAGCCTTGCGTGCCAATACAGCCTTACAAGAGGCACTTCCTGAAGCAAATATCAATGCCCAGGTTAGCCGAACGACCAAGCAAGCCAATGACATCATGCTCAATAACAGTCAGAACAAGGCGCTGCTAAAAACAGTCGTCATTGCAACAGGGGTCAACAATCCTGAAGGCTACAAGAATGATTTGGACAGCATCGTGAACAATCTACCGAAAGGACACCATCTGATACTGGTGACACCTTATGAGGGAGATAAGAGCAAGGACACTTACACATCAGTGGAGCAGTATGCGGCTTATGCACGGGAATTGGCTGAAAAGAATCCTTACGTGAGCATCGCTGACTGGAATAAGGTTGCTAAGGAACACCCTGAAATTTGGGCTGGAACCGACCAAGTCCACTTTGGAAATGATAGCAACATGATTGAAGAAGGTGCTAAACTTTACGCAGAAACGATTGCAGCTGCTGTTAAGGCCGCTCAAGAACTGCCTGTGAAATCAAAATAAGATCAAAGAGTTGGAGAAATCCAGCTCTTTTAAAATATCTCTAGAAAATAGGTCTATACCATTTACAAATGAAAAAGAAAGGTTTATAATGTAATTGACATAATAAATTCTAGAATCAATCTATCAAGGAGGTTATCATTATGCCTAATTATATTAAAGCGGATCAGTTTTTCTACCCACACGGAGTTCGTCGTGGCGGTTACTTGGAACTTGTGGATGGCAAGTTTGGTAAACATGTAGAACAGATTCCTGAAGGAGCTGAGGTGATTGACTATACAGGTTATAGCATTGCCCCAGGACTTGTGGATACCCACATTCATGGATTTGGTGGTGTCGATGTTATGGATAATAATATCGAAGGAACTCTTCATACCATGAGTGAAGGACTCCTTAGCATGGGGGTAACGAGCTTCTTGCCAACCACTTTGACATCATCTTATGAGCAATTGCTTGCGGTAACTGAAAATATTGGTGCTCGTTACCAGGAAGCAAGTGGAGCCAAGATTCGTGGAATCTATTTTGAAGGGCCTTATTTCACAGAGAAATACAAGGGAGCTCAAAACCCTGCCTACATGAAAGATCCTCGTATGGATGAGTTTCGTGCTTGGCAAAAAGCAGCCAATGGCCTGCTTAATAAAATTGCCCTTGCGCCAGAACGCGAAGGTGTAGAAGACTTTGTTCGTACGATTACGGGTGAAGGCGTGACCGTTGCTCTTGGACACTCAAATGCGACTTTTGATGAAGCTAAAAAAGCAGTGGATGCTGGAGCGAGCGTTTGGGTACATGCCTACAATGGGATGCGTGGGTTGACTCACCGTGAGCTCGGTATGGTGGGAGCCATGTATGAATTGCCACATACTTACGCAGAATTGATTTGTGATGGTCACCACGTAGATCCAAAGGCCTGTGACATTTTGCTCAAACAAAAAGGAACTGAAAATATCGCCCTTATCACAGACTGTATGACAGCTGGTGGCTTGGAAGACGGTGACTACATGTTGGGAGAATTCCCAGTAGTTGTTGCCAATGGGACTGCACGCCTCAAATCTACAGGCAATTTGGCAGGTTCTATCCTCAAACTCAAGGACGGTTTGAAGAATGTTGTCGAATGGGGTATTGCCAATCCGCATGAAGCAGTCATGATGGCTAGCCTCAACCCAGCAAAATCTGTTCACATCGATGATGTCTGTGGTCAAATCCGTGAAGGTTACGATGCCGACTTTATCGTACTAGATAAAGATTTGGAATTGGTAGCAACCTACCTAGATGGTGTGAAACGTTATCAAGCTTAAGATGATAAAATAGGGGTCAAATAAAGGACTCCTATTTTTATGATAGGCTGAAAAGGTATTTAAAGAAGTCTTCCTAAAGGGAAAGGCAAGCAAAATCCTTTTCTTGTAATAAAAAATTAGATATAATATACGATACAAAGGAAGTAGTAAGAATGTATCGTGTTATAGAAATGTATGGGGATTTTGAACCGTGGTGGTTCATAGAAGGTTGGGAAGAAGATGTCATCATGAGTCAATCTTTTGACAAGTATTATGATGCTCTAAAATATTATAAATCATGCTGGTTTGAGCTGGAAAAGAAGAATCCTCTTTATAAGAGTCGGAGTGATTTGATGACTATTTTTTGGGATCCTGCTGATAAACGCTGGTGTGATGAGTGTGATGAGTATTTGCAGCAGTACCATTCTTTGGCACTTTTACAGGATGAGCAAGTCATCCCCGATGAAAAGCTACGTCCAGGCTACGAAAAACAAACAGGTCAAGAAAAACACCGTTCTTGCCGTATGAAATGGAGATAAAAAGTAACTTTTTAAGTTGCTTTTTTTATTTTTTTGCGAATAGTTAGATAAGGAGGGCGGTATGGTACAAGAAATTGCACAGAAAATTATTGCGACTGCGAAAGAAAAGAAGGCTCAGGATATCTATTTTATCCCCAAGGAAAAGTCCTACGAGCTTCACATGCGGGTTGGAGACGAACGGTGTCTAGTTGACTCCTATGAGTTTGATGTTTTAGCTGCTGTGATTAGTCATTTTAAGTTTGTAGCGGGTATGAACGTAGGAGAGAAGAGGCGTAGTCAGCTGGGGTCTTGTGACTATCAGCATGGGGAGAAGGTATCTTCTCTGCGTTTGTCTACCGTAGGAGATTATCGGGGATATGAGAGTTTGGTCATTCGTTTGTTGCACGATGAGGAACAGGACCTGCATTTCTGGTTTCAGGATATGAACGAACTGGGTGAGCAGTACAGGCAACGGGGCCTCTATCTCTTTGCTGGCCCAGTCGGCAGTGGCAAGACGACCTTGATGCATGAATTGGCCAAGTCTCTCTTTAAAGGACAGCAAGTCATGTCCATCGAAGATCCTGTCGAAATCAAGCAGGACGACATGCTCCAGTTACAGTTGAATGAGGCAATCGGACTAACCTATGAAAATCTAATCAAACTTTCCTTACGTCATCGACCAGATCTCTTGATTATCGGAGAAATTCGGGACAGTGAGACGGCGCGTGCAGTGGTCAGAGCCAGTTTGACAGGGGCGACAGTCTTTTCAACCATTCATGCCAAGAGTATCCGAGGAGTTTATGAACGCCTTCTGGAGTTGGGTGTGACGGAGGAGGAACTAGCAGTTGTCTTGCAAGGCGTCTGCTACCAGAGATTAATTGGGGGAGGAGGAATCGTTGACTTTGCAAACAAAGACTATCAAGAACACCAGCCAACTAGCTGGAATGAACAGATTGACCAGCTTCTTAAAGATGGACATATCACAAGTCTTCAGGCTGAAACGGAAAAAATTAGCTACAGCTAAGCAGAAGAAAATCATCACTTTGTTTAACAACCTCTTCTCCAGTGGCTTTCATTTGGTGGAAATTATTTCTTTTTTGGGCAGAAGTGCCCTGATGGAAAAGGACTATGTGGCCCAGATGCACCAAGGCTTGTCTCAGGGGAAATCCTTTTCAGAGATGATGGACAGCTTGGGCTTTTCAAGTGCTATTGTGACCCAATTATCTCTAGCTGAAGTACATGGAAATCTTCACCTGAGTTTGGGAAAGATAGAAGAATATCTGGATAATTTGGCCAAGGTCAAGAAAAAGTTAATCGAAGTGGCGACTTATCCTCTGATTTTGCTGGGATTTCTCCTGCTAATCATGTTGGGGTTGAGGAATTATTTGCTGCCTCAACTGGACAGCAGCAATATCGCCACTCAAATCATCGGCAATCTGCCACAAATATTTCTGGGACTAGTGTTGGTTTGCTCTCTATCTTTACTTTTAGCCCTCACTTTTTACAAAAGAAGTTCCAAGATGCGGGTCTTCTCGATGTTAGCGCGGATTCCCTTTCTAGGAATCTTTGTCCAGACCTATCTGACAGCCTATTACGCGCGTGAATGGGGCAATATGATTTCACAGGGGATGGAGCTGATGCAGATTTTTCAGATCATGCAGGAACAAGGTTCTCAGCTCTTTAAAGAAATCGGTCAAGATCTGGCTAAAGCCCTGCAAAATGGCCGCGAATTTTCTCAAACCATAGCGACCTATCCTTTCTTTAAAAAGGAGTTGAGTCTCATCATAGAGTATGGGGAAGTCAAGTCCAAGCTGGGAAGTGAGTTGGAAATCTATGCTGAGAAAACTTGGGAAGCCTTTTTTACCCGAGTCAACCGCACCATGAACTTAGTACAGCCACTGGTTTTTATCTTTGTGGCTCTGATTATCGTTTTACTTTATGCGGCAATGCTCATGCCCATGTATCAAAATATGGAGGTAAATTTTTAAAATGAAAAAACTCATGATAAAACTAAAAAAAGCCAAGGCACAAGCCTTCACTCTGGTAGAAATGTTAGTCGTCTTGCTCATCATCAGTGTTCTTCTCTTGCTCTTTGTGCCCAATTTGACCAAGCAAAAGGATGTCGTAGATGATAAAGGAAAAGCTGCTGTTGTCAAGGTTGTGGAAAGTCAGGCAGAACTTTATCGTTTGGATAAAAATGATGATGCCAGCCTCAGCAAATTACAATCGGACGGTCGTATCACAGCTGAGCAAGCCAAAGCTTATAAAGACTACCATGCAAAACAAAAAACAAGTCAAACTGTTGCAGATTAAGGCCTTTACCATGTTGGAAAGTCTCTTGGTTTTGGGACTTGTGAGTATCCTTGCCTTGGGCTTGTCCGGTTCTGTTCAGTCCACTTTTGCGGCGGTAGAGGAGCAGATTTTCTTTATGGAGTTTGAAGAACTCTATCGGGAAACGCAAAAACGCAGTCTAGTCAGTCAGCAAAAGACCAGTCTGAACCTAGATGGGCAGACCATCAGTAACGGCAGTCAAAAGTTGACCGTTCCTAAAGGGATTCAGGCACCATCAGGACAAAGCATTATATTTGATCGAGCTGGGGGCAATTCCTCTCTAGCTAAGGTTGAATTTCAGACTAGCAAAGGAGCGATTCGCTATCAATTATATTTAGGAAATGGAAAAATTAAACGCACTAAGGAAACAAAAAATTAAGGCAGTAATCTTACTAGAAGCAGTAGTAGCTTTGGCTGTGTTTGCCAGCATTGCGACCCTCCTTTTGGGGCAAATTCAGAAAAATAGACAAGAAGAGGCAGAAATCTTGCAAAAGGAAGAAGTCTTGCGTGTGGCGAAGATGGCTCTGCAAACAGGGCAAAATCAGGTAAACATAAATGGAGTTGAGATTCAGGTATTTGCAAGTGAAAAAGGATTGGAGGTCTACCATGGTTCAGAGAAATTGCTCGATCTTAAAGAGCAGTAAGGTAAGAGCTTTCACTCTTTTAGAATCTCTGATTGCCCTTATCGTCATTAGCGGAGGTTTGCTCCTTTTTCAAGCTATGAGTCAGCTCCTCATTTCAGAAGTTCGTTACCAGCAGCAAAGCGAGCAAAAGGAGTGGCTCTTGTTTGTGGATCAACTGGAGGCAGAGTTAGAGCGCTCGCAGTTTGAAAAGGTGGAAGGCAATCGCCTCTACATGAAACAGGATGGTAAGGATGTATCTATAGGGAAGTCTAAATCGGATGATTTTCGGAAGACCGATACCAGCGGACGGGGCTACCAACCTATGGTTTATGGACTTAAATCAGCTCAAATTACAGAGGAAAATCAATTGGTTCGCTTTCGTTTCCAATTTCAAAAAGGCTTAGAAAGGGAGTTCATCTATCGTGTGGAAAAAGCAAAAAGTTAAGGCAGGCGTTCTCTTATATGCCGTTACCATGGCAGCCATTTTTAGCCTTTTGTTGCAGTTTTATCTGAACCGGCAAGTTGCCCATCATCAAGACTACGCCTTGAACAAAGAAAAGTTGGCAGCTTTTGCCATGGCCAAGCGAAGTAAAGATAAGGTTGAACAAGAAAGTGGGGAACGAGTCTTCAACTTAGGAAAAGTCACGTATCAAAATACGAAAACAGGTTTTGCAACAAGTGTTCGTATGAATAAGGGCAACTATGAATTTCTCTTTCCTCCGATGAAAACCCAAGAAAAGAAAACAGCTAAAAAGGAATAGGTAGCGACTGATTCAAGCAATCAAGCAGGGAAGAAAAAATCAGAAGAAAAGCCTGAAAGGAAAGCCAATTCCTAGGCAATTCAACTTCTTTGTGTTACACTAAAAGCATGAAACACGATTTTAATCATAAAGCAGAAACCTTTGATTCGCCCAAAAATATCTTTCTTGCAAACTTGGTTTGTCAAGCAGTTGAAAAACAGATTGATCTTCTATCAGACAAGGAAATATTGGACTTTGGTGGTGGGACGGGTCTGTTAGCCTTGCCTCTAGCTAGGCAGGCCAAGTCTGTTACCCTTGTGGACATCTCGGAGAAAATGCTGGAGCAAGCCCGTTTGAAAGCAGAGCAACAAGACATCAAGAATATCCAGTTTTTGGAACAGGATTTACTGGTGAATCCTTTGGAGCAACAATTTGACCTGATTGTTGTCAGTCGAGTTCTTCATCATATGCCTGATCTAGATGCGACTCTTGCCATGTTTCACTATCATCTTAGGGAGAATGGACAGGTCCTCATTGCTGATTTTGTCAAGACAGATACCAACCATCATGGCTTTGAATTGCCTGAACTAGAAAACAAGCTAGCCCAGTTTGGTTTTTCGAGCATTGACAGTCAGATTCTTTACAGTGCTGAAGATCTTTTCCTAGGAAATTACGCAGAACTCTTTTTAACTGTAGCCCAAAAATCACTCGCTGACTAAAGCAGTGATTTTTTCTCTTCAGATGGAAAAAATAGGGGAATTTTGATAAGATAGGAATATGGATTTTGAAAAAATAGAACAAGCTTATACGTATTTACTAGAGAATGTCCAAATCATCCAAAGTGATTTGGCGACCAACTTTTATGATGCCTTAGTAGAGCAAAATAGTATCTACCTAGATGGCGAGACCGAGCTAGAGCAGGTCAAGGAAAACAATCAAGCCCTTAGGCGCTTAGCCCTTCGCAAGGAAGAGTGGCTCAAGACCTATCAGTTTCTCTTGATGAAGGCAGGACAAACTGAGCCTTTACAGGCTAATCACCAGTTTACGCCGGATTCCATTGCCCTCCTCTTGGTACTTATTGTGGAAGAGTTGTTTGATCAAGAGGAAATTAGCATCCTTGAAATGGGTTCTGGCATGGGGATTCTGGGCGCTACCTTCTTGACTTCTCTTGCTAAAAAAGTGGATTACTTGGGAGTCGAAGTGGATGATTTGCTAATTGATTTGGCAGCCAGTATGGCAGATGTGATTGGTTTGCAGGCAGGTTTTGTTCAAGGTGATGCCGTTCGTCCGCAAATGCTTAAAGAAAGCAATGTGGTCATCAGCGACTTGCCTGTCGGCTATTACCCAGACGACACCATCGCTTCACGCTATCATGTGGCTTCTAGCCAAGAACATACCTATGCCCACCATTTGCTGATGGAACAAGGTCTCAAGTACCTCAAGTCAGATGGCTATGCTATTTTTCTGGCTCCGAGTGATTTGTTGACCAGCCCCCAAAGTGATTTGTTAAAAGCTTGGCTCAAAGACGAAGTCAGTCTGACTGCTATCATCGCCTTACCAGAGGATATTTTTTCAACGGCCAGTCAGGCCAAGAGTATTTTTGTCTTACAGAAGAAAAGAGACAAGGAAATAGAACCCTTTGTTTACCCTCTTACTAGCTTGCAAGATCCGTCAGTTTTGTTGACCTTTAAAGAAAATTTTCAAAATTGGAGCAAAGGTACTGAAATATAAAAGAGATTTTGTTATAATAGATGAAAACGCTTAAAAAGAGGTATCATCTTATGACAAAAACAATTGCAATCAATGCAGGAAGCTCAAGCTTGAAATGGCAACTTTATCAAATGCCTGAGGAAAAAGTTTTGGCTAAAGGCTTGATTGAACGTATTGGACTGAAAGATTCAATTTCAACAGTAAAATTTGACGGTCGTTCGGAGCAACAAATTCTTGATATTGAAGACCATACACAAGCCGTTAAAATTTTATTGGATGACTTGATTCGTTTTGACATCATTAAAGGGTACGATGAGATTACAGGTGTCGGACATCGAGTCGTTGCAGGTGGTGAATATTTCAAGGAATCAACAGTTGTTGAGGGAGACGTGTTAGAAAAAGTTGAGGAATTGGGACTCTTGGCTCCTCTTCACAATCCGGCTAACGCAGCTGGAATTCGCGCATTTAAGGAATTGCTTCCAGATATTACCAGTGTTGTCGTATTTGATACCTCATTCCACACAACCATGCCAGAGAAGGCTTATCGCTATCCTCTACCAACTAAATACTACACAGAAAACAAGGTTCGTAAATATGGTGCCCACGGGACAAGTCATCAGTTTGTCGCAGGAGAAGCAGCGAAACTTTTGGGCCGTCCTCTAGAAGATTTGAAATTGATTACCTGCCATATTGGTAACGGGGCTTCTATCACAGCTGTTAAGGGTGGGAAGTCTGTGGATACTTCTATGGGATTCACACCACTTGGCGGTGTGATGATGGGTACTCGTACAGGAGATATTGACCCTGCTATCATTCCGTATCTCATGCAATATACAGAGGACTTTAACACGCCTGAAGATATTAGTCGCGTTCTTAATCGTGAATCAGGGCTCATGGGAGTTTCTGGTCAGTCAAGCGATATGCGTGATGTGATTGCTGCTATGGAAGCAGGAGACCATGATGCGACTTTGGCTTATGAAATGTATGTTGATCGTATCCAAAAACATATCGGCCAGTACCTTGCAGTTCTAAATGGAGCAGATGCGATTATCTTCACAGCAGGGATTGGTGAAAATGCAGCTTTGGTTCGTGAGGATGTCATTTCAGGTATCTCTTGGTTTGGTTGTGATGTGGATCCAGAAAAGAACATCTTTGGCGTAACGGGAGACATCTCAACTGATGCAGCGAAAATCCGTGTCTTGGTTATTCCAACAGATGAAGAATTGGTGATTGCACGCGATGTTGAGCGCTTGAAAAAATAAGTAAATACACGTAAAATTAGATTGTGAAAAGAAGTTGGGAAAGAGATTTTCCAGCTTTTTTTATGTAGAAAATGTCTAAAACCTTGCTGTTATTGGCTTTTTCAAAAAATATGGTATAATAGTAGTAATTTAATAGATGGAGTTGAGTTTTGAAGAAAAACTTTCGTGTAAAAAGAGAGAAAGATTTTAAGGCGATTTTCAAGGACGGAACAAGTTTTGCCAATCGAAAATTTGTTGTCTACCAATTGGAAAACCAGCAAAACCATTTTCGAGTAGGACTGTCCGTCAGCAAAAAGCTGGGGAATGCAGTTACCAGAAATCAAATCAAGAGACGAATCCGACACATTCTACAAAGTGTAAAAGGGAGTTTAGTAGAGCATGTTGATTTTGTTGTGATTGCCCGAAAAGGGGTGGAAACCTTGGAATATGCAGAGATGGAGAAAAATCTACTCCACGTATTAAAGTTATCAAAGATTTACCAGGAAGGAAATGGGAGTGAAAAAGAAACTACAGTTGACTAGTTTGCTGGGTTTGTCCTTAGTTATCATGACAGCCTGTGCAACAAATGGTGCAGCTAGCGATATAACAGCAGACTCGACAGACTTTTGGAGCAAATTCGTCTATTTTTTTGCTGAAATTATCCGCTTTTTGTCCTTTGACATTAGTATCGGAGTGGGGATTATCCTCTTCACAATCTTGATCCGGACGATTTTATTGCCGGTCTTTCAGACACAGATGGTTGCCTCTAGAAAAATGCAAGAGGCTCAACCACGCATCAAGGCTTTGCGAGAGCAATATCCGGGTCGTGATATGGAAAGTAGAACCAAGCTAGACCAGGAGATGCGCAAGGTTTATAAAGAGTTGGGGATTAAGCATTCATCCTCTCTCTGGCCAATTTTAATACAAATGCCTGTCCTCTTGGCGCTCTTTCAAGCCTTGAGTCGAGTAGACTTTTTGAAAACAGGTCACTTTTTATGGATTAATTTGGGAGGAGTAGATACAAGTTTTGTCCTTCCGATTTTGGCGGCAGTCTTTACCTTCTTGAGTAGCTGGTTATCGAATAAAGCTTTGTCTGAAAAAAGTGGAGCTACGACAGGGATGATGTATGGTATGCCGGTACTGATTTTTATCTTTGCCATCTCTGCGCCTAGTGGAGTCGCCTTGTACTGGGCAGTATCCAATGCTTATCAAGTTTTGCAAACCTATTTCTTGAACAATCCTTTCAAGATTATTGCTGAAAGAGAAGCAGTGGCGCAAGCAGAAAAAGATTTAGAAGGCAAGAAGAGAAGAGCCTTGAAAAAAGCACAGAAAAAGAAAAAATAAGGAGGAATCTGGTAATGGTATTATTTACAGGTTCAACGGTTGAAGAAGCAATCCAAAAAGGATTGAAAGAATTAGACATTCCAAGAATGAAGGCCCACATCAAGGTCGTTTCGAAAGAGAAAAAAGGATTCTTAGGCTTGTTTGGTAAGAAGCCGGCTCAAGTTGATATCGAAGCGATTAGTGAAACGACAGTGATCAAAGCCAATCAGCAGGCCATTAAAGGGGTTCCAAAAGAAGTCAATGAAAAAAATGAACCCGTGAAAACAGTAAGTGAAGCAACTGTTGATTTGGGGCATGTAGTTGAAGCAATTAAGAAAATTGAAGAAGAAGGTCAAGGTGTCTCTGAAGAGGTCAAGGCTGAAATCTTGAAAAATGAAAAGCACGCCAGCACGATTTTGGAAGAAACAGGCCATATTTCAATTTTAAATGATTTGGAACCAGAGGATACTGCCGAGGAAGTGGACTCTGCTCCAGAAAAAGAAACTGAAACGCAGGAAGCAACAAGCCAATCTTTGGAAGATTTAGGCTTGAAAGTAGAACCAAGTTATGACATCGAACAAGTGGCAACTGAAGTAGCTAACTACGTTCAAACCATTGTAGATGATATGGATGTTGAGGGGACGATTTCAAGCGACTACAATCGCCGCACCATTAATCTTCAAATTGACACCAATGAACCAGGTCGTATTATTGGTTATCATGGTAAAGTTTTGAAAGCTCTTCAACTATTGGCGCAAAATTACCTTTACAATCGCTATTCGAGAACGTTCTACATCACGATCAATGTCAATGATTACGTTGAACACCGTGCAGAAGTCTTGCAAACCTATGCTCAAAAATTGGCGACTCGCGTTTTAGAGGAAGGGCGTAGCCAACAAACAGATCCAATGTCAAATAGCGAACGCAAGATAATCCATCGTATTATTTCGCGCATGGATGGCGTGACGAGTTACTCTGAAGGTGACGAGCCAAATCGCTATGTTGTCGTAGATGCAGAATAAGCAAAGCAAAATCAGGTTCATCCTGATTTTTTGCTAGGAAAGGAAAGATTCAGATATGCTGAAAGCAGTTAGAGAATACCTATCATTTGCAGGAGTCCAGTACCGTAATCCTGATAAAGCTGGTGATGAAAGAGAAAAGATGCTGGAATTGCGTCACAAAGGCCAAGAGGCTCGGAAGTCTTTTACAGAATTGGCCAAAACCTTTCAAGCAAGTCATTCAGAATGGCAACTCCAACAGACTAGCCAGTGGATGAATCAAGCACAACGCTTACGACCACATTTCTGGGCCTATCTACAGAGAGACGGACAAGTGACAGAACCTATGATGGCTCTTCGTTTGTATGGAACACCTGCTGACTTTGGGATTTCTTTGGAAGTTAGTTTCATCGAGCGCAAGAAAGATGAACAGACCTTAGACAAGCAAGCCAAGGTTTTAGAGCTTCCAGCGGTAGAAGGAGTTTATTATCTAGTCTACTCAAATGGGGAAAGTCATAAGATGGAGGCTAATGAAGAAAATCGTCGTACTTTATGCGAGAAGGTGAGAAGTCAGGAAGTCCGTAAAGTCTTAGTCAAGTCAGATGTTTCCTTCATTGAAAATCAGTCAGTAGAAGCGATATTGGAGAAGCTAGAAGACGCTTATATGCGCTTGCTCCCGTACTATGAAGTGACGAGGGGATAGACAAATCAAATGTGTTAGATGAACGCAAATTGTTTTATTGCTATTCTATGCATTTTTTCATATAATAGTAAAATAGGATGTGTGATTCATTAATCACCTCAAAGAGAAAGGAAATTCTATGTCAAATCTATCTGTTAATGCAATTCGTTTCCTAGGAATTGACGCCATCAACAAAGCAAACTCAGGTCACCCAGGGGTGGTTATGGGGGCTGCTCCTATGGCCTATAGCCTCTTTACAAAGCAACTTCGTATCAATCCAGCTCAACCAAACTGGATCAACCGCGATCGCTTTATTCTTTCAGCAGGACACGGTTCTATGCTTCTCTATGCCCTTCTTCACCTTTCTGGTTTTGAAGATGTTAGCATGGATGAAGTCAAGAACTTCCGCCAATGGGGTTCAAAAACACCAGGTCACCCAGAATTTGGCCATACTGCAGGGGTTGACGCTACAACTGGTCCTCTAGGACAAGGGATTTCTACTGCTACTGGTTTTGCCCAAGCAGAACGTTTCCTTGCAGCGAAGTATAACCGCGAAGGCTTCAATATCTTTGACCACTATACTTATGTGATATGTGGCGACGGAGATTTAATGGAAGGTGTTTCAAGCGAGGCAGCTTCATACGCAGGTTTGCAAAAGCTCGACAAGTTGGTTGTTCTTTATGATTCAAATGACATTAACTTGGATGGTGAGACAAAAGATTCCTTCACAGAAAGTGTTCGTGACCGTTACAATGCCTACGGTTGGCACACAGCCTTGGTTGAAGATGGAACAGACTTGGAAGCAATCCATGCTGCTATCGAAACAGCTAAAGCTTCAGGAAAACCATCTTTGATTGAAGTGAAGACTGTTATTGGATACGGTTCTCCAAACAAACAAGGAACTAATGCTGTACATGGTGCTCCTCTTGGAGCAGATGAAACTGCCGCAACTCGTCAAGCCCTTGGTTGGGACTACGAACCATTTGAAATTCCAGCTGAAGTTTATGCTGATTTCAAAGAAAATGTTGCAGATCGTGGCGCATCAGCTTATCAAGCTTGGACTAAATTAGTTGCAGATTATAAAGAAGCGCATCCAGAACTGGCTGCAGAAGTAGAAGCCATCATCGACGGACGTGATCCAGTTGAAGTGACTCCAGCAGACTTCCCAGCCTTAGAAAATGGTTTCTCTCAAGCAACTCGTAATTCAAGTCAAGATGCTTTGAACGTTGTAGCTGCTAAATTGCCAACTTTCTTAGGTGGTTCAGCTGACCTTGCTCACTCAAACATGACTTACATCAAAACGGATGGACTTCAAGACGACGCTAATCGCTTGAACCGCAACATTCAGTTTGGTGTTCGTGAATTTGCAATGGGAACGATCTTGAACGGGATGGCCCTTCACGGTGGACTTCGTGTATACGGTGGAACTTTCTTCGTCTTCTCTGACTATGTGAAGGCAGCTGTCCGCTTGTCAGCCTTGCAAGGACTTCCTGTGACTTATGTCTTTACCCACGATTCAATCGCAGTTGGGGAAGATGGTCCAACTCACGAACCAGTTGAACACCTAGCAGGTCTTCGTGCGATGCCAAATCTCAATGTTTTCCGCCCAGCAGATGCGCGTGAAACTCAAGCGGCTTGGTACCTTGCTGTGACAAGCGAAAAAACACCAACTGCCCTTGTCTTGACACGTCAAAACTTGACTGTTGAAGAGGGAACAGACTTTGACAAAGTTGCGAAAGGTGCCTATGTTGTCTATGAAAATGCAGCTGACTTTGATACGATATTGATTGCAACAGGTTCAGAGGTGAATCTCGCTGTCGCAGCTGCCAAAGAATTGGCTAGTCAAGGCGCAAAAGTCCGTGTAGTCAGCATGCCATCTACAGATGTCTTTGATAAACAAGATGCAGCTTACAAGGAAGAAATCCTTCCAAATGCAGTTCGCCGTCGTGTTGCAGTCGAAATGGGTGCAACTCAAAACTGGTACAAATATGTTGGTCTTGATGGTGCAGTTCTCGGTATTGATACCTTTGGAGCATCTGCCCCAGCACCAAAAGTATTGGCAGAGTACGGATTTACAGTTGAAAATCTAGTCAAAGTCGTTCAAAACTTGAAATAATCGCAGAAAAATCAGAGTAAAAACTCTGATTTTTTTATTGCCATAAAACAAGGCACAACCTTGTAAAAGTAGCTGAAATTTGATATAGTAGTCCTATGTAAAATACAAAGGAGAAAACAATGGATCCAAATATTACTTTTTTAATCATGCTTGTAGGGATGATGGCCTTGATGTTCTTTATGCAACGTTCTCAAAAGAAACAAGCACAAAAGCGTATGGAAAGCTTGAACAAGCTTCAAAAAGGCTATGAAGTCATTACAATTGGTGGACTTTACGGAACAGTGGATGAAGTAGATACTGAAAAAGGAACAATCGTACTGGATGTAGATGGGGTCTACTTGACTTTTGAATTGGCTGCTATCAAGACCGTTTTGCCACTCAAAGAAGCTGTGACACCAGAAGGAACAGTTGTTGACGAAGGCGGAGCAATCGAAGAATAAAACGGGACCTGTCACTCCCGTTTTTCTATGAGATGAGAGGAAAAGGGATGAAAAAAATAGTATTTGTGTGCTTAGGAAATATTTGCCGTAGCCCCATGGCAGAGTTTGTGATGAAGTCCATGACGAGTGATTATCAAGTTGAGAGTCGTGCAACTTCGTCTTGGGAACATGGTAATCCGATTCATAAGGGAACGCAGGCGATTTTCCAGCAGTATCAGATCCCGTATGACAAAGATAAAACATCGCTTCAGATTGGCAGAGAAGACTTTGAATCGTTTGATTACGTTATCGGAATGGATGCTTCAAACGTTTCAGATCTGCGTCAAATGTGCCCTCAGGAACTACAGTACAAGATCTACTCTTTTGCGGCTGAAAGTGTCCCAGATCCTTGGTATACAGGAGATTTTGAGGAAACCTATGCTCGTATTACAAGTGGATGTCAACGCTGGCTAGATCGATTAGAAAATGAGACTGACAATGGAAAAGCTTAAACAATTTTATGAGAAGTGTAGAGTTTACCTAACTCGTCCTAGGTTAGAACTCATTGCAGTTGTCGTAATGGTACTCTGTGCTCTTTCGATATTTCTGCTAAATACGCCTAAAAAGGGTGTCCTGACACTTGATGGTGGAGCTCTTGTTTATGATGGCACCTTGGTACGAGGGAAAATGAATGGTCAAGGGACCCTGACCTTTGAAAACGGAGACCAATATACAGGTGATTTCAATAATGGAGCCTTTAACGGGAAAGGAACTTTCCAATCAAAAGATGGCTGGAAATACGAAGGTGATTTTGTAAACGGTCAGGCTGAAGGTCAAGGGAAGTTGACGACAGAGCAAGAAGTTGTTTATGAAGGAACCTTTAAACAAGGCGTTTTTCAACAAAAACAGTAGTCTCCAAGTTAGGAGACTATTTTCAAAATCTAAAAAGAAAACGCTTTCTACGTTTGAATTCGATAACTAACTCTCAACTAGAAAAACTTTGTGAAATAAAAAAATTTTCTCCATAATTTCACAATCGTCTAAGCAAAACTCTGTTGCGTAGCCATATTGAGAAAAAAATCACAATCTTAGAAAATTTCTTTGTGAAATGCTCATGAAACTGTTTACAAAGCATGAAAAAAGAGTTATAATAAATTTGTGAAAAAATTAACAAAGGATAAAATCCTTAAAGGCTATGGAGGATAATATGGCTGATAAAAAAACAGTAACACCAGAGGAAAAACAACTTGCTGCTGAAAAGCATGTCGATGGTCTCGTGAAAAAAGCCTTGGTTGCGCTTGATGAAATGCGCAAGTTGAACCAAGAGCAAGTTGACTACATCGTGGCAAAAGCTTCGGTTGCAGCACTTGACGCGCACGGTATCCTTGCACAACATGCAGTTGAAGAAACTGGTCGTGGAGTATTTGAAGACAAGGCAACAAAGAATCTATTTGCCTGTGAGCACGTAGTGAACAATATGCGTGGAGTTAAAACAGTTGGAGTTATCGAAGATGATCCAATTACAGGTTTGACAAAGATTGCGGAGCCTGTCGGTGTAATCTGTGGTGTCACTCCGACAACAAACCCAACTTCAACAGCGATTTTCAAATCCTTGATTGCTTTGAAAACACGTAACCCAATCGTTTTTGCCTTCCACCCATCTGCTCAAGAATCATCAGCTCACGCAGCACAAATCGTTCGTGATGCAGCTATTGCGGCTGGAGCACCTGAAAACTGTGTTCAATGGATTACAGAACCATCTATGGAAGCAACTGGAGCGCTTATGAACCACGAAGGTGTTGCAACTATCCTTGCAACTGGTGGTAATGCCATGGTTAAAGCTGCATACTCATGTGGAAAACCAGCTCTTGGGGTAGGTGCCGGAAACGTTCCTGCCTATGTAGAAAAATCTGCTGACCTTCGTCAAGCTGCTCATGACATCGTTATGTCTAAATCATTTGATAATGGGATGGTCTGTGCATCAGAACAAGCCGTTATCATTGATAAAGAAGTATATGACGAATTTGTAGAAGAATTCAAATCATATCACACTTACTTTGTAAACAAAAAAGAAAAAGCCCTTCTTGAAGAATTCTGTTTCGGTGTAAAAGCTAATAGCAAAAACTGTGCAGGTGCTAAACTAAATGCAAACATCGTTGGTAAACCAGCAGCATGGATTGCTGAACAAGCAGGATTTAGCGTTCCAGAAGGAACAAACATCTTGGCTGCAGAATGTGCAGAAGTAGGACCAAAAGAACCATTGACTCGTGAAAAATTGTCACCAGTTATTGCTGTCCTAAAAGCTGAAGATACAGAAGACGGTCTTACAAAAGCTCGTCAAATGGTTGAGTTTAACGGACTTGGTCACTCAGCAGCTATCCATACAAAAGACGAAGCTCTTGCTAAACGCTTTGGTACAGAAATCAAAGCAATGCGTATTATCTGGAACTCTCCATCTACTTTCGGTGGTATCGGTGACGTATACAATGCCTTCATTCCATCATTGACACTTGGATGTGGTTCATACGGACGCAACTCAGTTGGTGATAACGTGAGCGCTATCAACCTTCTAAACATCAAGAAAGTAGGGAAACGTAGAAATAATATGCAATGGTTTAAAGTTCCTTCAAAAATTTACTTCGAACGCAATTCTATCCAATACCTTCAAACATGTGAAGATATTGAACGCGTTATGATTGTTACAGACAAATCGATCGAAAAACTTGGTTTTGTTCAACGCATTATTGACCAATTGAACAAACGCAGCAACCGTGTAACTGTCCAAGTCTTCTCAGACGTTGAACCAGACCCAGATATCACAACTGTAGAACGTGGTACTGAAGTAATGAGAGCATTTGAACCAGACACAATTATCGCTCTTGGTGGTGGTTCTCCAATGGATGCAGCGAAAGTAATGTGGCTCTTCTACGAACAACCAGAAATCGACTTCCGTGACTTGGTTCAAAAATTCATGGATATCCGTAAACGTGCCTTCCGCTTCCCATCACTTGGTAAGAAAGCGAAGTACATTGGTATTCCAACAACTTCAGGTACAGGTTCAGAAGTAACACCATTTGCCGTTATCTCTGATAAGAAAAACAACCGCAAATACCCATTGGCTGACTACTCATTGACACCAACTATTGCGATTGTTGACCCTGCTTTGGTTGAATCAGTTCCAGACTTCATCGCTGCTGATACAGGTATGGACGTCTTGACACACGCGACTGAAGCCTACACTTCAAACTTCGCTAACGACTATACAGATGGTATTGCGCTTCAAACAATCAAACTTGTCTTTGAATGGTTGGAAAAATCTGTTAAGACAGCTGATCCAGAAGCTCGCGAAAAAATGCACAATGCATCTACAATGGCTGGTATGGCCTTTGCCAATGCCTTCCTTGGTATGAGCCACTCAATGGCCCACAAGATCGGTGCGGTTCACCATACTGTTCACGGACGTACAAACGCAATCTTGCTTCCATACGTTATCCGTTACAATGGTACTCGCCCATCTAAGACGACTACATGGCCTAAGTATAACTACTGGAAAGCTGACGAAAAATTCCAAGATATTGCTAGAATGCTTGGATTGCCTCACTCAACTCCAGAAGAAGCAGTTGAAGCGTATGCCAAAGCAGTTTACGATCTTGGTGAAGCAGTTGGAATCACAATGAACTTCAAAGGCTTTGGAATCGATGAAAAAGCTTGGAAAGACAGCTTGCATGAAATTGCCTTGCTTGCTTATGAAGACCAATGTTCACCTGCAAACCCACGCTTGCCAATGGTAGCTGACATGGAAGAAATCATGGCAGATGCTTACTATGGTTATGCAGAACGACCAGGACGTCGTAAATAATCGTTTATCAGCCTAGAGACAGGAGAAATCCTGTCTCTTTTTTGTAAACTCTGAAAGCGTTGAAATTGGAGTTTCACCTTGAAATAAAGAGAATATACAGATATTATAAAAGATTCTAGAGATATGCTTTGAAAATAAAAAAATGGATGAATAAAAAGGGGGAGAAAAAGTAGAAAAGCAGGAGAGAAAATCAACGCCCGTACTTGCAATTAAACTCAAATAGTTATATAATAGGTTTGTTGAAAGGTGATTTGT
>CAUSQY010000026.1:0-19873 GCA_963533645.1 uncultured Streptococcus sp.
GTTCTGGAGTAAAGGTAATCTTACCATCTTTATCAATTGTATAGCTTCCTTCACCCGGAACAACCGTGGTCGTGCTACCATCCTCAAATGTTGGTGGAACTGTACTATCGATATGTCCTTCAAACGTTGGGGTTGCCACTTGTGGTTGGCCTTTTGCTCCTGTAGAAGCCGTGTCATGACCAGTAGACGGATCTACAACTGTTGGACGATAAGTCGCAGTAACTGGAGTACCATTTTTATCCTTACGGACAATCGTTACGCCAGTTCCTTTTCCTACAAAATTAGCTTCTGGAGTGAAGGTGACGGTGCCATCTGGTGAGATTGTATAAGTTCCTTCACCTGGAATCACTTTTTCAGTTGATCCATCTTCAAATGTTGCCGCCACAGTTTCATCGATTGGAACAAGTGGATCTCCACCTTCAAATGTTGGCGTACCCGTTTGAACAAGCCCCTTAATGTTAACTGAAGAAGTATCTTTACCAGTTGGTGTTACCTTAGTAAACTCTGGACTGTAAGTCGCAGTGACTGGGGTGCCATTCTTATCTACACGTTTCACTGTGACTGGATCTGGGTTTCCAACAAACTGCTTGTCTGGAGTGAAAGTTACCGTTCCGTCTGGTGCAATTGTGTAGGTTCCTTGACCTGGAATAGATTTCTCTTTGCTTCCATCTGCGAAGGTTGGCTCCACTGTTTCATCGATTGGAACCAGTGGATCACCACCTTGGAAGCTTGGAGTTCCTGTTTGTGGAAGGCCTTGAGGACCTGTGCTTGTTGCACCGGTTCCTGTAGGAGTTACCTTGGTCACTGTTGGAGTATAAGTCGCAGTGACTGGAGTTCCATTCTTATCTACACGTTTCACTGTGACTGGATCTGGGTTTCCAACAAACTGCTTGTCTGGAGTGAAAGTTACCGTTCCGTCTGGTGCAATCGTGTAAGTTCCTTGACCTGGAATATTCTTCTCTTTGCTTCCATCTGCGAAGGTTGGCTCAACTGTTTCATCAATTGGAACCAATGGATCGCCACCTTGGAAGCTTGGAGTTCCTGTTTGTGGAACACCCTGAGGACCTGTGCTGGTTGCGTTAGTGCTGGTTGGGGTTACCTTAGTCACTGTTGGGGTATAGGTCGCAGTGACTGGGGTGCCGTTCTTATCCACACGTTTCACTGTAACTGGATCTGGTGTGCCAACATATTGTTTTTCTGGTGTAAAGGTAATAGAGCCATCTGGATTGATGCTGTATTCACCTACACCTGGAACTGTTTTCGTTGACTGTCCATCTTCGAAAGTCATTGGTTTCGTATCATCAATTGGAACCAATGGATTACCTTCTGTGAAGGTTGGGGTACCTTTTTGCGGTTGACCTTGGATACCATTTGAAGTGGCGTCTGTTGAAGTTGGGGTTACTTCTTTCACCACCGCTTGGTACTTGACAGTAACAGGAGTTCCGTTGGCATCCACACGAGTCAATTCAAGCTCTGGTGTTTCACCCTTGAACTGTTTATCTGGAGTAAAGGTCACCTTACCATCTGCGTCCACCTCGAACTTACCGACATTTGGCACTTCTTTCACAGTTGTACCATTGTCAAATAGTGGAGTTGAATCAGCTGGGAATGGAACAGAATCATGACCTGGGGTGAAGCTGACTTTACCTTCTTGGACCTGACCTTGAAGGCCTTCTGTCTTATCACCTGTACCAGTCGGTGTTACTTTCGTAAACTCTGGACTGTAGGTTGCAGTGACTGGGGTGCCATTCTTATCTACACGTTTCACTGTGACTGGATCTGGGTTTCCGACAAACTGTTTATCTGGAGTGAAAGTTACAGTTCCGTCTGGTGCAATCGTGTAAGTTCCTTGACCTGGAACAGACTTCTCTTTGCTTCCATCTTCGAAGGTTGGATCAACTGTTTCATCGATTGGAACCAGTGGATCGCCACCTTGGAAGGTTGGAGTACCAGTTTGTGGAACACCCTGAGGACCTGTGCTGGTTGCGTTAGTGCTGGTTGGGGTTACCTTAGTCACTGTTGGGGTATAAGTCGCAGTGACTTCTGTACCGTTCTTATCTACACGTTTGACTGTGACTGGATCTGGGTTTCCGACAAACTGTTTTTCTGGAGTGAAAGTTACCGTTCCGTCTGGCGCAATCGTGTAAGTTCCTTGACCAGGAATAGATTTCTCTTTGCTTCCATCTGCGAAGGTTGGCTCAACTGTTTCATCAATTGGAACCAATGGATCGCCACCTTGGAAGCTTGGAGTTCCTGTTTGTGGAACACCCTGAGGACCTGTGCTGGTTGCGTTAGTGCTGGTTGGGGTTACCTTAGTCACTGTTGGGGTATAGGTCGCAGTGACTGGGGTGCCGTTCTTATCCACACGTTTCACTGTAACTGGATCTGGTGTGCCAACATATTGTTTTTCTGGTGTAAAGGTAATAGAGCCATCTGGATTGATGCTGTATTCACCTACACCTGGAACTGTTTTCGTTGACTGTCCATCTTCGAAAGTCATTGGTTTCGTATCATCAATTGGAACCAGTGGATTGCCTTCTGTGAAGGTTGGGGTACCTGTTTGTGGAACACCCTGAGGACCTGTGCTGGTTGCACCGGTTCCTGTTGGAGTCACCTTAGTAAACTCTGGACTGTAAGTCGCAGTGACCGGAGTGCCATTCTTATCTACACGTTTCACTGTGACTGGATTTGGGCTTCCAACAAACTGTTTGTCTGGGGTGAAAGTTACCGTTCCGTCTGGCGCAATCGTGTAAGTTCCTTGACCAGGAATAGACTTCTCCTTGCTTCCATCTGCGAAGGTTGGATCAACTGTTTCATCGATTGGAACCAGTGGATCGCCACCTTGGAAGGTTGGGGTACCGGTTTGTGGGATACCTTGAGGACCTGTGCTGGTTACATTAGTGCTGGTTGGTACTACTTCTTTCACCACCGCTTGGTACTTAACGGTAACTGGAGTTCCGTTGGCATCTACACGAGTCAATTCAAGTTCTGGTGTTTCACCCTTGAACTGTTTATCAGGAGTAAAGGTCACCTTACCGTCTGCGTCCACTTCGAACTTACCAACATTTGGCACTTCCTTCACAGCTGTTCCATTGTCAAATAGTGGAGTCGAATCAGCTGGGAATGGAACAGAATCATGGCCTGGAGTGAAGGTCACTTTACCTTCTTGGACCTGACCTTGAAGGCCTTCTGTCTTATCACCTGAACCTGTTGGTGTTACTTTCGTAAACTCTGGAGTGTAAGTCGCAGTGACTGGAGTGCCATTCTTATCCACACGTTTCACTGTGACTGGATCTGGTCTTCCGACAAACTGCTTGTCTGGAGTGAAGGTCACTGTACCATCTGGCGTAATAGTGTAAGTTCCTTGACCTGGAATAGACTTCTCTTTGTTTCCATCTTCGAAGGTTGGATCAACTGTTTCATCGATTGGAACCAGTGGATCGCCACCTTGGAAGGTTGGGGTGCCGGTTTGTGGAACACCTTGAGGACCTGTGCTGGTTGCGTTAGTGCTGGTTGGGGTTACCTTAGTCACTGTTGGGGTATAGGTCGCAGTGACTGGGGTGCCGTTCTTATCCACACGTTTCACTGTAACTGGATCTGGTGTGCCAACATATTGTTTTTCTGGTGTAAAGGTAATAGAGCCATCTGGATTGATGCTGTATTCACCTACACCTGGAACTGTTTTCGTTGACTGTCCATCTTCGAAAGTCATTGGTTTCGTATCATCAATTGGAACCAATGGATTACCTTCTGTGAAGGTTGGGGTACCATTTTGCGGTTGACCTTGGATACCATTTGAAGTGGCATTCGTTGAAGTTGGGGTTACCTTAGTCACTGTTGGGGTATAGGTTGCAGTGACTGGGGTACCATTCTTATCTACACGTTTCACTGTGACTGGATCTGGGTTTCCAACAAACTGCTTGTCTGGAGTGAAAGTTACCGTTCCGTCTGGTGCAATCGTGTAGGTTCCTTGACCTGGAATGGATTTCTCTTTGCTTCCATCTGCGAAGGTTGGCTCAACTGTTTCATCGATCGGAACAAGTGGGTCACCACCTTGGAAGGTTGGGGTACCAGTTTGTGGAACACCTTGAGGCCCTGTGCTGGTTGCGTTAGTCCCTATAGGTGTCACTTTAGTCACTGTTGGTTTATAATGTGCTCGGTAAGGAACACCGTTAGAATCATTTACTTGGACAGTAACTGGGTCTGGGGTACCAACAAAATTTTTGTTAGGTTTGAAAGTGACTTGACCAGTGTTAGGGTCTAACTCATAAGTTCCAACTGACTGACCATTGGATGTAGCAGGAACTGAGTTACCAGTAATAGGTTGGCCGTTAGCATTCACAAAGGTCGCAGGGCGTGAAGCATCTGGAGTCACTGGCGTTTTTGCAGGATCACCATCATTAAAGATTAGATTTTTGTTTTGTTCTTGACCTTGAACACCAGTCGATTCATATGTTGGTATCTTTCGAACAGTAGGGATGTATCGACCATCCATATTGTTCAGAATGTCATTCTTATTTGGATTTGATGCTTCAGTTGATTGCCAGTTAGTTGATGAACCGTTCGAGTCTGTACGACGAATATTAATCCCTTCAGCAGTTCCTGTGAAGTCTGCATTTGGTGTGAACGCTACATCGATATCATCACCATTAGTAGTCACTACATAGGTCCCTTCCGGACGCACATAAGTATTGCCGTTTGTTGGAGTCAATACATTCCCTAGATTATCCAAAATCTGTGGCGCTTGGCTACTCATGCTAGCATTAGTTACAAAGTCTGAACGATCTGGTCCTTTAGGTGTGAAGTGAACTGTAGCATTTTGTGTTTCACCTTGAAGACCGGTTGTTTCTTTCTTTTCACCTTGAGGTGGATAAGTACGACGAACCAACATGTCCTCTACTTCACCACTAAATGCCATCCCGGTAGGCTTCTCAATATCACCTGCATTAGTCGCAATACGCACACGCATTCCAAGTTGGTCAACTAATCCACCACTAAGACTCGGAATTGCATTAAATGTTAAAGTGTGATCTCCATTAGCAGTTATTTCTTTAACTACACTGCCTTCATTATCATCAAATTTCCCGTTATTATTGAAGTCCACCCATGCTTTGACATATGCTTTAGCATTACCATTTGGATTAGCCTTAATCTTAAGAGTATAAGTGCCATTCTTAGCTTTGTTTAAATCCAAGAGGTCGTTAGTATTGCTATATTGATCAGCAGTTAGCAATTGCTGTGAACCTTCATCTGAAACATCCTCACGATCATCAGAAGTCCAGTTATTTTTAGAATCCACATCGATATCTGCTTCTGTAGAACCTAAGTAAGGTTGCTTTATTTGAGCATTTGTTATCGAATCGCGTGTAGAGATAGTATGGTGAGCTTCACCGTAACTTTCTGGCGCATCACCACCATCAACTACCAAGAATCCCATCATAAGTGCCTGTTGCCCTGCGGTCGCAACATAAAAACCTACCTCAGAAGCCCCACGGGTCATTACAACTGGCACTGCTTTACTTGCTGAAACTATTGGTCCAAATACTTGACTACCTAGACCACCTGTAACTGTATCAGGACTCAAAAACTTATTCCAATCGACAGTCTTATCTTTTAGGATTAGTAGACCACCTCTTGTTGTCTTGTCAGCCTGCTTAACAAGTTCTTCAGTCGTAACAGTGTAAGGACCTTTTGCACGAGGACCTTTCATCCATTCTCCTACGTATTCCCAACCTTCACCGTTAGTGGTAAAAATACCATATTCACCAGGGTTAGCATCTTCTCCATCAGCCATAACAACTGCTGGTTTTACTTTTTTACCACGATAAGTGGCTTCTATTTTAAATTTAACCCCCCAGTTTACACCATCAACTGGTACGATAATTTGTGTTTTATGGCCTTTTGTATCAAAACCTTGTCCACCAATAGTACTCCATTTATCTTGCGGTTGACCTGATACAGGAGGTGGAGTTTTTCCATAATCTTTCCAATTTTTTAAATAATTGTTTGTTGCATTTGGATCATAAGTTCCAGCAGATGAAGTTCCTTCAACCCGTTTTTTATAGATTTCAGTTGATTGAAATGGTTTGAGCTCTGTAACGGTAAGTGTCACTACATAGCCAGGCGAAATTTCCTTCGTATAAGTAGTTCCAATCTTAAACCCTCCCTGAGGATCTAAGTTTTTCAAGCTTGCTGTATCAGAGAAATCAATCCAGTTAATTTGTTTTGCTAATTGTGTACTTTCTTTCTTCTCTGATTCAGACAATTCTGGTTTAGATGTACGTGGTACAGGAGTCGCATCGTCCGCACCTGCATAACTGGCTGGTGCAACTGTAGTTGCCTGTATATCACGACGTACTCTACGAGAACGTGTAGATTGTTCAGTAGCACTAGACGTCTCAGTAGGTTCAGAAATTATTGGAGCAACTGCAGTTTCTGGTTTAGCACTCTCAATAGATTTATCTTCTGGAGAAGTAGCTGGTTTCTCAACTGAAGGTTGAGGCGTTTCAGAAACAACTAACTGTTCATCCTTTGGTTTCTCAATAGACTCCGAAGCTGAGTTTGTTGGTTTAGTACTATCAGCGGATTGAGGAGCCTCAGTAGCTGAAGCAACTACAGAAGCTTCAGAATTTGTTGGTGCTGTAGAAGTTGCTGAAGGTTCATTAAGATCCGTTCGAGAAATCTCATTTTGGACACCAGAAGCGCTTGTTTCATCAGCGCTAACTTGAGACGTCACTCCCAATAGAACCAAGGTAGACAAGAGCACAGAGCAAACACCCACGTTTAGTTTCCGAATAGAAAACTTACGAAGGTGTGGATTAAATAGTTCTTTTCCCATTAAAATCTCCTAAAATTATTTTTTAAGATATTATACATTATTTTCTATGAATTAGCCACTAAATTATCCCCGAAAATTAACTTTTTTTCTATTATATAAGCAAAATTTTTAAACGTTATTATATTAAAAGTTATTTATGTTGATTTTTGAGAATGTTTATACTAATATTTCATCAATCAAATAAACTATTTTACAAACTAAATTAACCTTTCTTAGAATATAATAAAAAAATACTGTTATTTATAAAGAATAAAAAACCACTCACTCCAAAGAGCAAGTGGTTGCAGATTTATTTTTCAAGTAAGCTGAGCGCTTCTGCATCTGCGATGATGGTCACATCAGGGTGGTTTTGTAGGCTACTTGCTGGTAGACTTTCAGTTATTGGGCCTGACACTGTTCCAGCAATGGCTTCTGCTTTCGACTCACCGTAAGCAAAGAGAATAATTGACTTGGCATCCAAGATGTTTTTAATTCCCATTGAAATAGCTTGAGTTGGGACGTCTTCAATCTTGTCAAAGAAGCGAGCATTGGCTTCGATGGTAGACTGGTCTAGTTCTACTAAATGCGTTTGGCTATCAAATGGAGTTCCTGGCTCGTTAAAGCCAATATGTCCATTGCGACCAATTCCCAAGATTTGCAAATCAACAGGATGGTCAGCCAAAATTTGATTGTAGCGTTCAACTTCTTCTTCAGCATTGTCCTTAACCCCACGAGGCAAGAAACTTTCTTTAAATGGTTTTTGGTTGAACAAGTGTTCTTGCATAAAGTGGCGGTAAGACTGAGGATTGTCTCCGTCAAGTCCTACATACTCATCAAGGTTTACACTGGTTAGATTTGAAAAATCAAGGTCACTCTCAACGATTTCCTTGTAAAATTCAAGCGGGCTACTTCCTGTCGCAAGTCCTAATGTTTGAGCACCATTGGCCAATTTTTCTCTCAAAATCTCAAAAGCTACTTTTCCACCTTCGACTTGATTCTCAACTTTTATAACTTTCATTTTATATCCTCCATGTTTCTATATTTATTATATGGTATAGACCAATTTTTGTCAAGTGAAAACGATTTAATTTCTAAAAAAAGAGCGACTATACTTGAAACATGTTATAATGGATAAGATTAGAACTTAGAAAGAATGAACAGATATATGAATACAGCTGATTTTGATTTCCACTTGCCTGAGGAATTGATTGCCCAAACGCCTCTTGAAAAACGTGATGCGTCTAAACTCCTTATCGTTAATCGTGAGACGAGAGAAATGCAGGATAAACACTTCCACTCTATTATCGACATGCTGAATCCTGGTGATGCCCTTGTCATGAACGACACTCGCGTTCTCCCTGCCCGCCTCTATGGTCAAAAGGAAGAAACGGGAGGCCATGTGGAACTTCTCCTGCTCAAAAATACTAGTGGTGATGAGTGGGAGGTTCTCGCTAAACCTGCCAAACGCCTCAAGGTTGGCACTCGTGTCAGCTTTGGAGATGGTCGCCTCAGCGCTGTCGTTACGGAAGAATTGACCCACGGGGGCCGCATTGTCCGCTTTGAATACCAAGGAATTTTCCTAGAAGTTTTGGAAAGTCTGGGAGAAATGCCACTACCACCCTACATCCACGAAAAACTAGATGACCGTGAACGTTATCAAACGGTCTACGCTAAAGAAAGTGGCTCTGCTGCTGCACCAACTGCTGGATTGCACTTCACCAAAGAACTGCTAGCAGAAATCCAAGCCAAAGGTGTCCATCTGGTCTATCTCACTCTTCACGTAGGACTCGGAACCTTTAGACCTGTCTCTGTTGACAATCTGGACGAACACAAAATGCACTCAGAATTCTACCAACTTTCTGAGGAAGCTGCTGCCACTCTTCGCTCTGTTAAGGAAAGTGGAGGTCGTGTTATTGCTGTTGGAACCACTTCGATCCGCACACTGGAAACCATCGGTTCCAAGTTTGATGGGCAAATCCAGGCTGATTCTGGCTGGACCAATATCTTTATCAAGCCTGGTTACGAATGGAAGGTCGTGGATGCCTTTTCAACCAACTTCCATCTGCCAAAATCAACTCTCGTCATGTTGGTTTCTGCCTTTGCAGGCCGTGAATTAGTCTTAGATGCTTATCACCATGCTATCCAAGAACATTACCGCTTCTTCAGTTTCGGTGATGCCATGTTTATCTATTAAGAAAATCCCTATTAGGAAACCTAATGGGGATTTTTTAATTATTCCATACTAAACTTTGGATCTTTCAAACTCTGAACACTGGCATTGATAACTGCTCCGATAATCAAAATCTTTGCAATGAGAATAAACCAGAACATCATGACTACCACGATAATGGAACTGAAAAATCGAACGTCAACCAGATGATTGACATAACTATTGACGTAGACAGAAAAGATATTCAATAAAAAGATAAGAGTTAGCAAGACAAAGACACTTCCTGGTAAAACATAACGGATTCGTGGTGCTTTTACTTTTGGAAGGAAGTAATAAATCATGACTAGAATGGCAAAGATCAAGGCATAGACCAGAGGGCCTGTAAAATCTTGCAGGTAGGAAAATAGCGGACTATCTGATTGCCAGTAAGTTTTGAGGAGGTTGAGCAACATACGACCAAACATACTCAAAAATAAGGCTAGGGCAAAAAGGATCTGCAAGCCGAAACTAACAAGTAGACTCATCAACTGATGGGAGATAATTCCTCGACTCTTGGTCACTCCATAGGCCTTGTTAAAGGCTTTTTGGAGGAAATCCATTGATTTCGAAAAGGTCCAGAGTGCAGATAAGACGGCAAAACTCAGCAAACCAGTTGAAGGTTGAGTCAGAACTTCTCGGACAATCTTGGCGACCACATCATACACCGTATCAGGCAAGAATTCCTTGATCGTAAGTAAAAAATTTGAGACCGGAATCTGAAAATAAGGCAGAATATTGACCATTATCATTAGTAAAGGAAAGATTGAAATCAACCAATAGTAGGCAACCGCAACACTGGTCAACTCACTATCAGATGCTTGATAATAATGCAAAAAAGCTTTCAATAAGGGCCTGTCCATCAGCTCTTTCCACCACTTTTTCATGTTTTATCCTCCGTCATTTTCTTCATCATCTAAGTTCTTCTGATTAAATCTAGCATATCATAAGGCAAGGTATTTGCGGCCTCTTTCAGAGAATAATTCTCTAAATTATTCACATTTTGTCTTAGTTTTTTGGCATACTTGGCTGTTATCAGTTTAGCTTCTTCGTATTCAAAGATTGCCTTACGTTCGAGATAGTAGCCTCGTAGCATTTCATCGATATTGTTTGGCTTGATGCGATTGATAACCCGCTCAACAAAGGCACCACTTCCGATAATGGCCGTCTCGCGTAGACGAGACTCTTGCATAAAGCTAATCAGAGAACTCTTGTAAACCCCTTTGAGGTTTTCCAAACTCTCGATAATCAGCTCTGTATTTTCCAAATACAACTCTGAAATTTGATCATAGTCAACTGCTAGTAGTTTACGAGATTCTTCATTCATCCAACTACGGAAAGTTTTGCCAAAGGTAAACATTTCATGGAGTAGAAAGCGCAGTATCCTTAAGGAAACTAGGAAGTAATAAGTCACTCTAGAAGCGAAATTCCGATTGATACTCTGCTCCATGTTTTTTAGGTAACGTTGGTAAACTCGATAGCCACGCTCGCTGATTCTATTTTCTTCGTAGGCTTGCTCCAAACCGTCACTCTCAATACTCAAGATAAGAAGCTTGAGGGACTCCCAGTCCTCTTGGACTCTCTTATTTTCCAGACTAAGGATGAGATTTTCAATCCGACCATGGTAATTATCAATAGCTGCATAAAGAGGAAGTTTATTCTTGTGATGGTCTAGTTCTTTTTCTAATTCTGCAGCTACATCATTCAGAATCGCAATATGCATCAAATGGTCCTTGCTTTCCTCTTGTTCCTCAGATAAGTGAGGGAGGACTAGTAAACCTGTTAAAAAGCTCAACAGTGTAACGCCTGCTACAAAGAAGAGCAACAAAGGATATTCCTGCTCCAAATGACTTGGTATGAGGAGAATAGTCGCGATAGATACTGTCCCTTTGACACCAGAAAAGGTCAAAAGAAGCATATCTTTCATGTACTTATGAATTTTTTTCTTAAGTCGACGCGTCCTCACAAAGTAAAAACCAGCAATCATGACAAAGCGGATCGCAAAGAGTAAGAAGGTCAGAACGACAACTGAAAGCAGTAAAAGAAGGGGATTGTAGAGAGAATTAGACAAGATTGGCTCTGCTATCAACTCTAATTCCATTCCCAAGAGAACAAAGACTGATCCATTTAGCATAAAGGTCACGGTATGCCAAACGGTCTCCGTCACGGTGTCTACCTGAGCCTCAAGGAGCGTAATTTTCTTAAAACGACTGGCCTTCAAAATACCTGCAACCACTACTGCGATAATCCCTGAAACATGAAACTCTTCTGCGATGAAAAAGGTCATGAGCGGCAAACTTAGCTCTAGCAATAGTTCACTGGCTATATCTATCGCTCGCACACTCAGTAAAAAGGTATGCAAGAAACGATTGACCATAGCCGTCACAAAACCGACTACAAAACCACCAAGGATAGAAAGTGCTAGGGAAGTTCCAGCTTGGCTGAGAGAAAACGTTCCTGTTGTCCAAGCAGCCAGAGCCATCTGAAAGGCAACCAAACCAGAAGCGTCATTTAAAAGTCCTTCCCCTTTTAGGATATTAGAAACCCGTTTGGGAAAACGAAAACGTTCAGAAAGAGATGCGAAGGCAACCAAATCTGTTGGCCCAAGTGCCGCTCCAACTGCTAAACAGGCAGCCAAAGGAAGAGTCATCCAAAGGAAGTGAGCCATGCCCCCCAAGCTTAAGGTCGAGATAAAAATCACAGGAAAGATCAGAAAGACAACAATCCGCCAGTGCTTCAAAATGGACGTAATATCCGCTTCTTCTGCCTCCCGGAAAAGTAAGGGACCAATAACCATGGCCAGAAACAGCTCTGTATTGAGATGAAAGTCCGCATCGGGAACAAATAAACCAATCCCAATCCCCAAAAGGATTTGCACAAGAGGAAGGGGCAAAAAAGGGAGAAGTTTATTGGTCGTGGTTGAAATGATTAAGACAAATAAAAATAGAATCAAGTAAATGAGTAATTCCACACAATTCCTCCTTAATCTTTTTTACAACAAGATTCAAAAATCTCCTTTTGCTCTTGGATTTTCTGATCAATCTTAGAACAGTCTTTGTGCTCAATTTTCTTCTGGCATCGTTCCATTTCAAGAGCCACTAATTTTTTCTTGATTTTAAGCATTTTCTTGCTCATATGTGCTTCGTCGAGCACCCCGACTGCTCGCTCGTGATGCGTTGACTCGACAAAATTTTGGCGCATTGCCTCAAGCTTCTCACGAAGGTATTGTTTATCCATGTCTGTACCCTTCTAATTTTTCAATCATAACTAAAAACGGTGGATTATTAACTTGGTTGAGAGTCCGATAAATGGCAGCTGTATACTCTTGTTGGTTCAACTGGCTAACAAACTCCAATACAGCATCCCTCTCAGTATCTCCTCCTTCATGACCATAGTAGATCATAATGGCAATCCGTCCTCCTTTGACAAGCAAGTGACATAGCTTTTCTAAGGCTTTGATAGTAGTCTGAGGTTGGGTGATGACGGACTTGTCAGCAGAAGGTAAATAACCAAGATTAAAAATCCCTGCCTTAGCTTCTGTCACAAATTGGTCCAGTTTCTCATGACCTTGCAAGATTAACTGGGCATTTGTCATTCCAGCCTGATCCAAACGCTCTTGCGTCTTCTCCAAAGCCTTCTCCTGGATATCAAAGGCATAGACTTTCTTAGCTAGCTTGGCTAGGAAAAGGGTATCGTGGCCATTGCCCATGGTCGCATCCACTACAATATCCTCTTTTGTCACAACCTCAGCCAAAAAATCATGTGCCATCTCAAGTGGTCTTTTCATTTTTAAACTCCTGTTTTACAGCCTTGCATCCTTGCACACTTCCACGACGGCGCATCTCAGTTTCAATAGCATTCAGCACTTCCCATTTATTGAGGCTCCACATAGGACCAATCAGCATATCTCTCGGTGCATCTCCTGTAATTCGATGGATGACGATATGCTTGGGAATGATTTCCAGTTGATCACAGATAACTTTGACATACTCATCCTGACTCATCAGTTGCAAGCGTCCTTCGTGGTAATCTCGCTGCATCCGTGTATTGGTCATGAGGTGAAGCAAGTGCAGCTTAATACCTTGAATATCATTATCCCTAACACAACGGCGTACATTTTCAATCATCATCTCATGAGTCTCACCGGGCAGACCATTAATCAAATGGGAAACAATCTCAATCTTGGGATATTTCCTCAAGCGTTTTACTGTTTCAACATACAATTCATAAGAATGGGCACGGTTAATCAGGTCAGAGGTTGCTTCAAAGGTTGTCTGTAATCCCAATTCAACCGTCACATGCATGCGTTCCGATAACTCAGCCAAATATTCGATTGTTTCATCAGGTAAGCAATCCGGACGTGTTCCGATATTGATCCCTACTACACCTGGCTCGTTGATAGCCTGCTCATAACGTTCCCGAATCACTTCCACCTTTTCATGGGTGTTGGTAAAGTTTTGGAAATAAACCAAGTACTTCTGAACATCTGGCCATTTGCGGTGCATAAAGTCAATTTCCTTATAAAATTGCTCACGAATAGGAGCATCCGGTGCCACGATGGCGTCTCCAGAACCTGAAACCGTACAAAAAGTACAACCACCATGAGCTACAGTTCCATCCCGATTGGGACAGTCAAATCCCGCATCAATAGGAACTTTGAAAGTCTTTTCTCCAAAAAGTTTTCGATAATAATCATTCAAGGTATTATAAGATTTCATAACTTTCATTATAACAAAAAACACCCACAATCTCAAAAGCCTGACTTTCCTACAAATTCCCTTGTTTCTCATTTCCTTTAGCGGTTTTTTATGATACAATATGGGTATGATTTTAATGAAAATAGCATCTATTTTATTATTGATATTAACCTTGGTGGTTTGCTTTATTGTCACCAAGCTTTTCGGACTTAGGAAAATAGGATTTAATTTCGCGGATCTAGCTTTTCCACTTTTGGTATTTGAGTATTACCTGATTACTGCTAAAGCCTTTACCCACAACTTTCTACCGCGACTTGGAGTCGCACTTTCTCTCCTAGCAATCCTCCTTGTAGTCTTTTTCCTTGTCAAAAAACGAAGTTTTTATTACCCTAAATTCATCAAGTTTTTCTGGAGAGCCGGTTTTCTCCTTACCTTAATCATCTACATAGCAATGGTTGTCGAATTGATGATGCTCCCATAAAAAACATTCCCTCAGACAGCTGTCTAAGGGAATGTTTTTATCTTCATACCTTGTTTTCTAAGCTCTACCAAGATACTTTTTCTTATTTCCTAAATGTTAAGGCGTAGAATTTGCCATCCCAAAGAAGTTTCATTTCCTTTTCCTTAACTTCGCTTGGAACAGCATTCTCAATTTCACTCAAATCAACAGTAGCATCTTTGAAATAATCCTTACTAAAATGATTTTTCTTATATTGCTGATCTACATAGTCAGCCGTCTCATCTGCGATTAAAATTTTGGTTCCTGGCTTCGCCACTCGTAGCATTTCCTGCATAGCCTTGGCCTTATCATTGAAAAAATTGATTCCGCCAATATGGTAGACAATGTCAAAACTATTATCCGCAAAGGGTAGATCCTCCGCGCAAGCATGGAAAAGTTGCAAATTAGTCTTTTTAGCGCAAGATTTCTGGCATTTTTCTAGCATACTGATAGAAATATCTACCCCTACAAAGTCTAAACTTTTCAGGTCAATTTTTTCAGGAATATAACGTAGGTCTTGACCAGTCCCGATAGAGACATAAAGAACAGATAAATTATCTTTCCATTCTATTTCCTCCATCAGATCCCTTCTCAACTTATCAATTGCTTTGCCGTGGAGAAGTGGTCCTATCCATTTCTCACTCATATCGTACCAGCGAGCCATACGGTTATACATGGTCATGTATTTAGCATTATCTCCAGATAGATAATCTGGATTAAGAGACAGATAGATATCCCCATCTTTTTGAAAATTTTCTACCTCCAAACCTGGCTTCAATTTATCTTGTAATCTTGTTTCAATCATATGTAACATCTCCTTTTTTATTTGTCACCTATTATAGAGGATTTCGTAGCGAAAACAATAGCTTTTCAGTAAGTGGCAACTATCCACTTGTATCCGGTAGTAGAACCAGGGTCAGTTACAAAAAAACAAGTGCCATTTTCCATTGACACTTGTTTTTACTTTTAAAATGTGTTGCAAAATTTCGTGAAAGATACCGTTTAAAAAACTTAACCTTCTTTTTTGCGTCTTGCCAAGAATCCTGTTCCCAATCCAAGAAGGGCGATTCCAGCTACTAGAGCCGCTTGGTTAGACTCGCTTCCTGTATTAGGTAATTCCCCACCTTTTTTAGGCTTACCTGGTTCATTTGGTTTACCAGGTGTTGGTTTTTCAGGAGTGTGCGTATTTGTAATGTTGTAACCTTCTACTGAAGCTGTATAACCATCTGGAACATTCACTTCTTCAACAGTGTAGGCAATCTCCTTACCTTCTTGATAACGATCAAGACCTGTAAACTCATAAGTCCAGCCACTTGTTTCTGACACTGTAGCTGTCTGACCAGTTTCCTTACCATCTGCAAGAAGTTTTACGGTGATAGATGCTGGACGGATGCCATCTTTGTTATCTTCATCTTTCCAGATCTTATGACCTTTTACAGCTGTTTTTTCTGGAGTATGTTCGTTGGTAATGGTGTACTTGCCATCTTTGTCTGTAGTGATGGTTGCTTTGTATTCTGTCATAGCAGTTTCTTTGACAGTGTACTTGATTTCCTCACCATTCTCATACTTAGGAAGTTTTTTAGATTCGAACTTCCAGCCAGTTTTTTCTGAAACTTCAATTTCTTGAACAACCTTGTCGCCGTTAAGAATTTGAACTTTCACAGATGTTGTACGTTTACCGTCTTGGTTGTTGTTATCTTTCCACACCTTAGTTCCTGAAAGAACAACTGTTTCTGGGTTATAGGTGTTTGTCACTACTTGACCAGTCACAGAGGCTTCGTAACCAGCTGGTACATCCACTTCCTTGATAGAGTAAGTGATTTCTTTACCAGCTTCGTATTGTGGAAGATTGGTGAAGGATGCTACCCAAGTGTTAGCGTCTGTCTTATCCTTAGCTGTCAAGGTCAATTTCTTACCTTCAACGGCTACGGGATCTGCATTTCCTACTTTTTTATAAAGTTGAACCGTTACGGACTCAGGACGTTTGCCGTCTTGGTTGTTCGCATCGTTCCATACTTTTGTTACCTTGTAGTCAATTTCTTTAGGAGCATATTTGTTTGTGATGGTAAAGTCTGTAATAGTTGATTCGTATTCGGCTACGGCTTCTTCTGTTACAGTGTATTTGATTTCTTTACCATCTTTATATTTTGCTAATTTCGTGAATTCGACAGTCCAAGTTCCGTCTGCAGCAGCCTGAATTTCTTTCGAATCAACTTTCTGACCATCTGCTAAAAGATTGATTGTAATCTTAGTCGGACGTTTGCCGTCTTGGTTATTAGCGTCATCCCAGTTCTTAGTTGCTTTTACATCAACTGTTTCTGGTGAATAGCTATTTGTGATGGTGAATCCTGATGCAGCATCACCAGTAATTTCAGAAGTATAACCAGCAACAGTTACTTCTACTACTGTGTACTTAATAGGTGTTCCGCCTTTATCAGCATCAAGGTCTTTGAAGCTTCCAGCCCAACCATTTGCTTCAGTCAATTCAAGTGTTTTACCAGTATCTTGACCATCTGCAAGCAATTTAACTGTGACAGAAGTTGGACGTTTACCGTCTTGGTTGTTCTCGTCCTTCCATACTTTCTTCACAGGAACTTCCGTTTTTGCTGGAGTGTAAGTATTCTCGAAAGCTTTTTCATCATCGTAAGAAACAGTTGCTTCAAGTGCACCTTTGCCCTTATCTACTACAGTAACTGTAGCCGTGACAGTTTTAGTGTCGTACTTGATGCTTGTATCACTGCCAGCTTTTTCAGCAATTTTAAAGGTATAAGTCCCTGCTTTGTCGAATTCCAATTCTGAGAAAGCAATGTTTCCGTCTTTGTCATTCTTCACAGTTTCTTTCACCTTACCATCTTGGTCTGTTAAAGTGAATTCAAACTCTTCAGCCTTCAACTCACGTCCTGTAAGTTTTTTATTAGCTTTAATCTTAACTTTAGCTTTGCTACGTTTATTTGTAACTGTTTTGATAGCTCCATCTTGTCCAACAGTCATCTCAAATGGAGTAGGATTCAACTCATATCCCTCAGGAGCTTCAATCTCGGTTACTGTAAAGTTCCCTTTCTTGATATCACTTTCTGAGTAAATAGATGACTCAGCAATTCCGTCATCATTTGTCGTTACAATTTCCTCTTTAGCCGTAGCTCCTGCCGGAGGAGTAATCTTGAATTTTGCTCCTTTTAGACGGTCATGAGTCAGCTCGTCGACCTTGTAAAGAATGATACGGTAACCTGTTTCTAACTGAATTGTACCGCCAGAAGCAACGACTGAGTTTCCGATTTGCTTAACGACTGTCTTATTACTATAGTCGTCATATGTTAGAATCTGGTCATCACCTTTCATTTCAGCATTGTTTTGGACTTGCGTGCCATCAGCTGGAGCACTTGTTTTATAATTAATTCGAAATGCTGCTGGTTTACCGTTCTTCGCAAGAATTGAAGATGCATTGTTAATTGTTAAAGTAAATTCTGTGTAAGAATCATTCCATTTTACTTGGTAATCCTTACCAGCTTCTAAAACCACTTCATCTTTCAGATAATAATACTGATCATACCAACCTGCTGTGACGCTAAATGTTTCAGGAATCATCTGCATTGGTGAAGCATTTGGATCTACCCAGTCATGAATTTCAATTTTATTATAGGCTGCTTGTTTCGGATTAACACGAACATACCAGCTGTGTAAGTATTTTCCACTCTTATTTAGAGCCTTTGATGTCCAATCCTCTTTGTAAATCAAACCATGATATTTATTGAAATTAGCTCGACCGATTCCTTCAGAATAATCAGCCGTATCACCTTTTTTAACCTTGATTTGATGGGTGATTTCATTTATGGTTTCCGTTTTATCAAAACGGAGCGTTTCATTGCTTAGTTCATTTTTAGAACTAAAACCAACAAAGAAATTTCCTTTAACGTTTTGGACTTGATAGCCACCTTTTTTCTCAAGATAGGTTTTCAGATTTTTTAATGTAATAGTTGCCTTACCACCATTATTATCCCCGTTTGATACAATTTGAGTTTCTCCGATAACGAGATCTGTTTCCTTATCTTTTAAATCAAAAATTTCATTTCTAACAGTTAAAGGGCTCGGAACAGTAAAGGTAAAGGTATCACCGTCCTCTAATTTACCATCATAGGCGCTCAAATCGTAATCAACAGTGAATTTATAATTTGAGTAGTTATGATGCTCAGGAGAAAGTGTATAAACACCATTCGCATCCGGTTTTATAAACTTACCATTATCAACCTCCCAAATTCCAATATTACTGATAACGTTCTTCAGTTCCTTTGCTTGAACTGAATTTGGAGCAAAGATTATCCCTAGCAAACAGGCCAGAGAAGTTAGGATGGGTAACCAAAATTTCTTGTTCTTCATAATCTTCCTTTCTAAATTACCGAAAACATTAAAACGACAAACTATGATTATAAAACCTCAACACTCATCTCCTTTCGAATTCGTTGAAATCCATGAGGGTTATTAAATAAGTTACATCATATTAACATGTTTCATAACTATATGTGAGTGCATTATTTATCATATTTGTTCTATTTTTAATATAGAAACCTCCTTTAGTTTCATTATAAAACAAAATTAACTTTTTTTGTAATATTATGAGGTTATTGCCTTTTGAAAATATTGACACAGTGTAAAATTACTGCCATAAAAACTAACTCTTTCATCACACTGTAGTTTCTTTAAGTATAGTGTACACATACGAACAACTTCTCTTTTACACAAACAGAAAGAAACATTGTACAAAACATTCCATTTATTTATAAGTTTGATACACCTTAATAATTATCCAAACTATTTTATATAAGTAAAACTCAGAAGAAATCTAGCAATAATCATACACCATACTGATAAATAGTTTAATTTAGCATAGTTAATTATTCTGAATCATAGAAAAAAAGACCAGGGGGTTATCCCTGATCTTTCTTTACTGTACTTATTGGCTACTAAATGAGATTAGTCTTCTTTTCTTCGTTTAGTTGCTACAAGACCTGCACCTAAAGCTAGAAGAGCTAAACCTGCTGCTAATGCAGCTTGTCCAGATTCACTTCCAGTGTTTGGTAGGTTAGGATTTTCTGGTTCAGTTTGGTCCGTTACTACTAACTTACCATCCTTAAACTCAACCTGATTTCCACTAGCATTTACCACTGTTACAGTTCCGTCGTAGTTAACTTGGAATGTAATATCTGTTACTGCTAAGTATCCAGTTGGAGCGGCCTCTTCATGGAAAGTATATACTCCCGGAGTCAAATCAAGTACATGTGATTGATTGGCTTTTGAAGTCCATTCAGCCACAGGATTACCTGCAACTTTTTCTCCACGGAAAATTTGGATTTTTGCACCCGCGATTTCTTCACCCGCTAGATTTACCTTGCTAAAGGTAATCTTACGTGGAAGGTCATCGTCTTTGTCGGTTACAGTTACTGTTGAGCCGTTTGTGGCAACTTTGTTTTCTTCACCCTTAGAGTCTTTTTCACCAACGTTTGTCACTTCCACTGTGCCATCATGTTTGACTTGGAAAGTGATGTCCGTTACTTTGAGGTAACCAGTTGGAGCGGCTTCCTCATGGAAGGTGTAAGTGCCTGGAGCCAAGTTCAAGTCTTTAGACTTACCAGCTTCTGAAGTCCAGCTTTCTACAGCTG
>CAUSQY010000027.1:0-19239 GCA_963533645.1 uncultured Streptococcus sp.
TAACCTTTGCGACCATGAAACCGATGGGAGAAAGATTGCAACAGGAATTGTCCAAGCTAGTCAACTACAATGAAGTGCAATATCAAAGAGATGTTGATACCATCCGAAAAGAGGTCGAAATCATCGAAGGTGAGTAATATGGGATTCATTAAAATTCTAGCCAAGACTTACGGGAATTACTTTTTTGTGATGCAAAGCGTCAAAGTCCTGAAGAACATGAAAAAAGACGACAATGCTCTAGTAGGTTTCGGGAAAGTACTGCTTGCTGACAAGCTGATGGATGTAGCCCAGTGGCTCGCAAAACCAGATGATAAGGAATAACTTGAAATGAAAGAAACTAGCAGGAACTCCACTGCTAGTTTTTTAATCTCTTCCCATATGGTATAATATAAGCAGTAAAATCATTTTAGAACATACATGGAGGTCGTCATGGACAATATCATCGATGTGTCAATTCCCGTTGCAGAAGTGGTGGACAAGCATCCAGAAGTCTTGGAAATCCTAGTGGAGCTGGGTTTTAAACCACTTGCTAATCCCTTGATGCGCAATACAGTCGGTCGCAAAGTATCGCTGAAGCAGGGTTCTAAACTTGAAGGAACTCCTATGGACAAGATTGTCCGCACGCTAGAAGCGAACGGCTATGAAGTGATTGGATTAGACTAATGGCAGATGAACGGATTCATATCCTACGGGATATTTTGTTAGAATTGCACAATGGTGCCTCTCCTGAGTCAGTTCAGGAGCGTTTTGATGCGACCTTTACGGGTGTTTCAGCCATCGAGATTTCCCTCATGGAGCACGAGCTGATGAACTCAGACTCAGGTGTCACCTTTGAAGATGTCATGGAGCTCTGTGATGTCCATGCCAATCTTTTTAAAAACGCTGTTAAGGGCGTCGAAGTAGAGGACACCGAACACCCTGGCCATCCAGTTCGGGTCTTCAAGGATGAAAATCTGGCTCTCCGTGCTGCCTTGATTCGCATTCGGAGACTGTTAGATACCTATGAGTCTATGGAAGACGAGGAAATGCTGGCGGAGATGCGCAAGGGCTTGGTCCGTCAAATGGGGCTTTTGGGGCAATTTGACATCCACTACCAACGCAAGGAAGAGCTCTTTTTCCCCATCATGGAGCGCTATGGTCACGATTCACCTCCTAAGGTCATGTGGGGAGTGGATGACCAGATTAGGGAACTCTTTCAAACAGCTTTAGCGACAGCCAAGTCACTACCAGAAGTGTCGATTAGCAGTGTAAAAGAAGCTTTTGAAGCCTTTGCGACAGAGTTTGAAAGTATGATTTTCAAGGAAGAGTCCATCCTCCTCATGATTCTTCTTGAGTCCTTCACTCAGGATGACTGGATTCAGATTGCGGAGGAGAGCGATGCCTACGGCTATGCCATTATCCGTCCGTCAGAGAAATGGGTGCCAGAGCGACAGAGTTTCGTTGAGGAAAAGAGTGCAGAAGAGCCCGTACAACTAGACACGGCTGAAGATCAAGTTCAGCAAGTTATCGATACGCCGGAAGGACAGTTCACCATTACCTTTACCCCTAAGGAAAAGGAAGCGGTGCTGGACCGTCATAGTCAACAGGCTTTTGGCAATGGCTATCTCTCCGTCGAGCAGGCTAACCTCATCCTCAATCACCTCCCCATGGAGATTACCTTTGTCAATAAAGACGATATTTTCCAGTATTACAATGACAATACGCCAGCTGATGAGATGATTTTCAAACGGACACCGTCCCAAGTCGGGCGCAATGTTGAACTCTGTCATCCGCCCAAGTACCTAGACAAGGTGAAGGCCGTTATGAAAGGTCTTCGTGAAGGGGTCAAGGACAAGTACGAGATGTGGTTCAAGTCAGAGTCGCGAGGCAAATTTGTCCACATCACCTATGCTGCGGTACACGATGAAAACGGGGAATTCCAAGGCGTGCTAGAGTATGTTCAGGATATCCAGCCCTACCGAGAGATTGATACGGACTATTTCCGTGGATTAGAATAAGGAGAACCAATGAGTTACGAACAGGAATTTATGAAGGAATTTGAAGCCTGGGTCAGTACCCAGATCATGATCAACGACATGGCGCACAAGGAAAGTCAAAAAGTCTACGAAGAAGACCAAGACGAGCGTGCCAAAGATGCCATGATTCGCTACGAGAGTCGCTTGGATGCTTATCAGTTTTTGCTGGGTAAGTTTGAAAATTTCAAAGCAGGCAAGGGTTTCCATGACTTGCCAGAAGGCTTGTTTGGTGAGCGAAGCTATTAAAATACAGATACTTTCTTGATTTTTTCCCAAAATCTTGATAGAATATCTTTATTAAATCCTTGTCAGAGCAGGGATTTTTTATTGAAAGGATTTTATCATGTCAAAGAAACTCCAACGTAAAAAACAATTGCGAAATAGCCTTCGTCGCTCAGGTGCATTTTCAAGTACGGTGACCAAAGTTGTCGAAGAGACCAAGAAAGTTGTGAAACACGCAGAAAAATCTGCCAGCGAAGCAGGAAAAGTTGTCTCTAAAAAAGTGGAACAAGCAGTAGAAGCGACTAAGGAACAAGCTCAAAAAGTAGCCAATTCTGTAGAAGATTTCGCAGCTACTTTGGGTGGTCTCTCAGTAGATCGTGCTAAGACTTTCTATGATGAAGGGATCAAGTCGGCTGCTGACTTCAAAAACTGGACTGAAAAAGAACTCCTTGCCTTGAAAGGAATCGGCCCAGCTACCATTAAGAAATTAAAAGAGCACGGAATCAGCTTCAAGTAATCTTTCTTGAGCCTTGCATTTCCGAGAAAAACTTGCTACAATAGAGCCATTAGAGGTGTTTTGGATCCCACATTTTACAGAAAGTGGCGGCGCTGAGAAGTCCACAAATGTGTCAAAACTGGTTGCTGATGGATGAAAAATGAAATAATATTGTCTTTTTATTTATAAAGACGAGAGTTGCGGGCCTTGCCCGAAATTGGGTGGTACCGCGGATAAACACATTCGTCCCTTTCTAGTCTGACTAGGAAGGGATTTTTAATCGTTAATGTCAATGAGGTGTGATAATGGAATTTAGAACGAAAGATTTAAGATTGGAACAAGTTTTTACAGACAAGAATATGTACGAAGTGCCAAATTTCCAAAGAGATTTTTCATGGCAAGAGAAACAATATGATGATTTTATTTTAGATGTAAAAAAGTCAGTCAGATTATCATTTAATGAGTCTAATAATAAAATTGAGTTCAACACAGAAGAGGTAGATTATTTTTTTGGGACTATCTTGCTAGTCGGTGATGGTACTAAACCAAATGTTGAAAAACCTTATAAGGTGATTGATGGTCAACAGAGATTAACGACTATGACACTGTTTTTAGCTTGTATCAAAGATATAATTGATGAATATAATGAGGATAAAGATTCCGAAGATAAATATGCTCATGAATATGATAGTAATCTATTTTTTTCTTATTCAAATTTTGGAAAGACTAGTAAGAAAACACGATTAGTTAATAAAAATTTAAATCCAATTTTACCTTTTGATATTCTAAAGATAGAAGGCCACAATGCTTCTGAAGAAAAAGCATCTAATGTATCCCAAGATACCTTGAGAAAGTCGTTTGATTTTATCAAAGGAAAACTATTAAAAGAGTACTTACTTAAAGGATTGGGGATTAACGACAATAATACCGAATGGAATGATATAAGTTATATAACTTATATTGATTCTTTAGGGAAACAGCTGTTAAACTCAACTGTTATTTGTATCTATTCTTTAGAAGAAAGAGATGTTAATAAAATTTATCAAAATTTCAATTCTAAGGGACTAAGACTAAGTGACATTGATTTAATTAAAAGTAGAATTTTTGAAGTTTTAGATGATGAATATGATGAGACATCTAGAAAGTGGAATTATATTACAGATACGGTTTATAGTATTAATGAAAATATTTCAGATTTTTTCTATTACTTCTTGAATTCTATTGGAATTAATACGAACCAAACTAAATTATTTGAAACCTTTTCAAATAAAATTAAAGAGAATGAATATGTTGATTTTTTAGATAATTGTAAGAAGCATGTTGATTTTTATAAAGTTATCTGCAATCCATCTGAAGATGATTCTCTTTTTCATATTAAAAATTATTTTAATCAGAAAGACAACTTTATTGTTAAGAAAAATTTAGAGATATTAAAGATATCGGGGTATTCACAATTTAGAATGGCTTTCTTGAGTCTATTCAATGCCATGAATGACCGTAAAATAAAAAGTAAACAATTTAAATCTATTATTGCTTTAGTGACTAAGTATAATGTACTTAATTCGATAAAAGCTGAAGGATATGGTTCAACTACAAATAAAATTCAAGCAATCTATAAGAAAATGGCAAAAAAATTTAATGAAGAAACATTAGATACCTCCTCTTTGAACCATTTTATAAAAAAACAACTAGATACAGTTAAACCTGGTCTAGAATCAATCAAGCAGAGTGCAAAAGTCTTTGACAAAGGTGATAAAATAAAAGGACCAAAAGATTTAAAAGCGAGAGATTTAGCGAAATATATTCTAGTTACTCTTGAAATTGAGAGAATCAGATTAGATGATAAAAATACTGCAAATAAAGCTTTGAAATATGTGTATGATTTATCAATTGAGCATATTGTTGATAGAAAAAATCATAATGAACTTGGTGACATTGTTTATGATTTAGGAAATCTTGTTTTACTAGAGAATACTGAACACAGCAATTCTACTGATAAGAAAAGTATGTATGAGAATTCTAATGTAAATCTTATTAAAGATTTACGAGACAACATAGAAAATTTTGAAGAAAAAAATATAACAGAGCGCCACGATAAATTATTAGAAGAATTTTACAATATTGTTACTAAGTAGAAAGGACAAACACATGTCTAAAGAACTTTCACCTAAATACAATCCAGCCGAGGTTGAGGCTGGTCGTTACCAAAAATGGCTTGATGCCGATGTTTTCAAGCCTTCAGGCGATCAAAAGGCTAAGCCTTATTCAATCGTCATTCCACCACCAAACGTAACTGGGAAACTCCACCTTGGTCACGCTTGGGATACGACTTTGCAGGATATTATCATCCGTCAAAAACGCATGCAAGGTTTTGATACGCTTTGGCTTCCAGGGATGGACCACGCGGGGATTGCGACTCAGGCTAAGGTTGAGGAGCGCTTGCGTGGTGAGGGCATTACGCGTTATGACCTTGGTCGTGAAAAATTCCTAGATAAAGTCTGGGAATGGAAAGACGAATATGCCACTACCATCAAGGAACAATGGGGCAAGATGGGTCTCTCTGTAGACTACTCTCGCGAGCGTTTCACCCTTGACGAAGGCTTGTCAAAAGCTGTTCGCAAGGTTTTTGTCGAACTTTACAAGAAAGGCTGGATCTACCGTGGTGAGTTTATCATCAACTGGGACCCAGCAGCTCGCACAGCCCTTTCTGATATCGAGGTGATTCATAAGGATGTTGAAGGTGCCTTCTACCACATGAACTACATGCTGGAAGACGGCTCACGCGCCCTTGAAGTAGCGACCACTCGTCCTGAGACTATGTTTGGGGACGTTGCCGTTGCGGTCAATCCAGAAGACCCACGCTACAAGGATTTGATCGGTAAAAACGTCATCCTTCCAATCGCTAATAAACTCATCCCAATCGTTGGAGACGAGCACGCAGATCCTGAGTTTGGTACAGGTGTCGTGAAAATCACGCCTGCCCACGATCCAAACGACTTCTTGGTTGGTCAACGCCATAACTTGCCACAAGTCAACGCCATGAACGACGATGGAACTATGAACGACTTGGCCTTCGAATTTGCGGGTATGGACCGTTTTGAAGCTCGTAAGGCAGTCGTGGCTAAGTTGGAAGAAATCGGTGCCCTTGTCAAAATCGAAAAACGCGTCCACAGCGTTGGTCACTCAGAGCGTACAGGTGTAGTAGTTGAGCCACGCTTGTCTACTCAATGGTTCGTCAAGATGGACCAATTGGCTAAAAATGCCATTGCAAATCAAGATACAGACGATAAGGTAGAATTCTACCCACCTCGTTTCAATGATACCTTCCTTCAATGGATGGAAAATGTCCATGACTGGGTAATCTCTCGTCAGCTCTGGTGGGGTCACCAAATCCCTGCTTGGTACAATGCCGAGGGTGAAATGTACGTCGGTGAAGAAGCTCCAGAAGGTGACGGTTGGACTCAGGACGAAGACGTCTTGGATACTTGGTTCAGTTCGGCCCTCTGGCCATTCTCAACCATGGGCTGGCCTGATGTTGACTCAGAAGACTTCAAACGTTACTTCCCAACTTCAACCTTGGTAACAGGTTACGACATCATCTTCTTCTGGGTGTCTCGTATGATCTTCCAATCCTTGGAATTCACAGGACGTCAGCCATTCCAAAACGTGCTTATCCACGGTCTCATCCGTGACGAGCAAGGACGTAAAATGTCTAAATCTCTCGGAAACGGAATTGACCCAATGGATGTTATCGAGAAATACGGTGCTGATGCCCTTCGTTGGTTCCTTTCAAACGGTTCTGCACCAGGCCAAGACGTGCGTTTCTCTTATGAAAAAATGGATGCTTCATGGAACTTCATTAACAAGATCTGGAACATCTCTCGCTACATCCTCATGAACAATGAAGGATTGACCCTTGAGCAAGCAACAGTCAATGTCGAAAAGGTTGTCAATAAGGAAGCTGGAAATGTCACAGACCGCTGGATTCTCCACAACCTCAATGAAACCATTGGCAAGGTAACTGAGAACTTTGATAAGTTTGAGTTTGGTGTAGCTGGGCATATCCTCTACAACTTCATCTGGGATGAGTTTGCGGACTGGTACGTTGAATTGACCAAGGAAGTCCTTTATAGTGACAACGAAGAAGAGAAAGTCATCACACGTTCTGTTCTCCTTTACACTTTGGATAAGATCCTTCGTCTCCTCCACCCAATCATGCCATTCGTGACAGAGGAAATCTTTGGCCAAATCTCAGAAGGTTCTATCGTTACAGCAGCATACCCAACTGTCAACCCAGCCTTTGAAGACCTTGCGGCTCACACTGGTGTGGAAAGCCTCAAAGACTTGATCCGTGCTGTTCGTAATGCGCGTGCAGAAGTAAACGTAGCACCAAGCAAGCCTATCACCATCCTTGTTAAGACAAGCGATAGCGACTTGGAAGCCTTCTTTAACAGCAATGTCAACTACATCAAACGCTTCACAAATCCAGAACACTTGGAAATCGCATCAACCATCCCTGCACCTGAACTCGCAATGTCAAGCGTCATCACAGGAGCAGAAATCTACTTGCCACTGGCAGACCTCCTCAATGTCGAAGAAGAACTCGCTCGTCTCGACAAGGAACTGGCTAAATGGCAAAAAGAACTGGATATGGTCGGTAAGAAGCTCTCTAACGAACGCTTCGTAGCCAATGCCAAACCAGAAGTCGTCCAAAAAGAACGCGACAAACAAGCCGACTACCAAGCGAAATACGATGCGACCGTAGCACGTATTGATGAGATGAAGAAGTTGGTTAAATAAATAAAGAAACACGGCGGAATGCCGTGTTTTTTTGGTATAATATCTATAATTACAGTTGACATGCTGTTTCAAAAATGAAAAGGATTATCTTATGTTTTTTTATTTAATTCTATTACTATTCATTTCGATATTATGTTCATCTATAATATATTTTATTCCTTACCACATAATAAAATATTTTCAAAAAAGGAAAGCTATTGTAATAAATAATATTAACAGACTTTTAAATGGCGGAATTGGACAGTTTCCTAGAACAAATTTTGAAAAAATATTATTGAATTATAATGGATTTTCTAATAAGTTAAATGATATATATAATTTATATTTTAAGAAAAATCTGCATCACATAATCAAACTGAGCGTTATTTTTTATTATGTTTCATCTGTTTTGATTCAGAAAACATTTCATGTAAAATTTTTAAATTTATCCTTACTATCATTTCTTGACATTTCTTCTTTTGTTGTTGGTGTTTTGGGAATGTATGGCATTTATATTGGTTTTTTACAGTATACTACAGAGAATAATGAACGAGGGAAGTATCTTGGAAAAAATAAAACAAGCTATGTGTTGAAAGATTTTTTCTGGTATCGTTTTAGTCAAAGTAAAGCGTTTATATTTTCATTGCTAGTTCTTACAATAGTTCCAAATATTATAAAGTTATCACTTCTAACTAATGAAGTGAATCTATATCTAGTTTATCTATGGCAAAGTTCACTACTTTTGTTATTAATTGCTTTTGTATTTCTTCTGAAAATGAGTTTATTTTTGATTAGTATTATATCGACAATAAATTCTGGAGTAGACTATAATTTACAAAGTATAATAAGAGAAAGAATACAAGAGGAATATACTCAAAAATTTTGGATAGAATTTCAAAAAGACTTATATATCAAAAAAATTGATAAAATAGATAGAGAATATACTTTAATTGAATGTTTAATTTATAAATTAAATTTTTTTAGAAATCATCAATTTATGAGGAAACAATTGCTTTATGATAATTTAGAACCTAGATTCCTATATAATTGGCTAAAGTATGATACAAGGAATTTATCAGAATTTGAAAAGAAAGAATTTATAGAGTTAGTATTTATAGGAATACAAAAAGATGTTTATCAAAAAATAGGTGATAAAAACAAGAAGATAATAAAAAATATTGAGGAATTTCATAGATTTTATAGATTGTTTGTGGAACTGAAATGGAGATTGTTTGTCTCAGATGATAAAAGGTATAGAATTACTAGAAAGAAGCCATCTAATTTGGATATAATTCTTCCTTTTAAATCATGGTATATTTTATTGAATCATGATATCGAAATATTTAATGAATTGTTCAAAAACTTTGACAACGAACAGATATATAATTACTATGTAAAACCAATTAAACAACAGCTTTTAGGATCTACTTTTAGAAGAAAAAATTCTTTGAAGTTTTCAGATGAAACTATAGAGAATTTTTTATGGAAAATGATTTTTAGACATCCTCAGCTTGAAGTGCAAAGAGTATATGACGGGTTAATTATATCGACAAAAAAAATAATAGATAGTAATAATCTGTATAAAATATCTGCTAAGAAAAATGGAAGTTCTAGGGTATTAAAATTATTAAATTTCCAATATGTCAGATTGAAAGAAAATCGAATTAAGGATAATATAAAAAGTTCTGAAAGATTCAGTAATTTTAAGTTTTATGAGGAAGAATTTGAATATTTTAAATGGTATCAGTTCTGGAAGCAAAAGAACTTATTTCAAAATAATGTTAATTATAATACAAACATTTTTAGGGGTTCAGAACGAACGCTTAATGAGTATTCAAAAGTGTTATTTGAGTCTTTAGAATATTCTTATGAGCAGTTCAATCAATACCAAAAGAACTGTATATTAAGTATGAATGAAGAATATAGATTAGCTTTTATGTTATATCAATTGTTATATACCGATTATACAGAATGGGATGATAACATTGAATTTTATGATACTGAGATTAAAAAATTAATGAGCTGCGATGAAGAGCAACAAAACTACCTTTTCGAGCAAGCTAAAGAAAAAATTTTAAGCACAAATATCAGCCATCGTATTACAGATAAACTTTTAGATAATCTATGGACAAAACGAAATGAAAAAATTACAGATTTTTATTGGTTTAAACAGTTTGGTAGAAGGCATCAAATGTCAGAACTTAAAATTGTATATGTTCAATGGTTACTGTCAGGTAAAAAATTTCCATTCTCAAGCAGATTTAACTTTATATATGATTCATTCAGCTTTGGTAAAGTGGTAACAAGAGCGAAGAACAGTGAAAAATGTATAAAAGTCTCTGTTAATAAATTACATCGGAAACGTGTTAGCAATAAAAAGAAAATGGATAACTTTTGTAGAGAATATTTGCTACTTACTGATAAGTTAGATTCAATTTTCACAAATGATTTTTATTCGGACAAGCAAAATGATATACAATTATCAGTTGAATATCTTTTGAATACGAATAAAGTTGGTCTATCAAATGTAATAGCAAACCTATCAGTATCAAGTTTATTACGTCTAGAGTGGATATTAAGATTCAGAGTTCACCGTTACAATCGAGATTTTAGCTATACTAGTAGAACCATTTTTGATTCCATGACTTCTAACAGTCCATTTTATTGGTCTGGTGGTGAAGGAGTATTAGAATTTTATATTCTCAAAATTATTGATAGTTTTTATCAAGATTTATATTTGGATAGTCAATTTATAGAAGGTCTTAAAGGAAAAATGATTTCTACTTTGAATTCTCAAAATATGATGATTGATGAGTATGTTGAAGTAATCTCCAAAAAAATTTCAATCGTAGACAGTGTTTCTAAGTTTCAAAAAGAAGAAATTATTCGTAAATTAAATGATTTGTTATACAATACTGAAACAAAGAGTAGTCAGAGTAAGTTAGCTCATAAGAAAATATACAGATATAGGTAACGATGCTAAATACCTCATTTTAATTTATATAATAGACAGATAAATTTTCTTATCTAGAAAAAGAAAATATCAATCAGCTACATTTAGGTTAAAAATTACAATATTTGATTATATTTTACCTTTTTGAATGAAAATTATAAGTAAATGATTCATTCATCTTACACTGGAAAAATCAATATTTTAGAAATCAGCTTACTATACAGTAAACTCAGTCAATTAGAGCTCTCACCAACCCACCCATTGACACCATCGGCTGGGTCGCAAAGAAATAAAAAGTCCTGTCACTTTCTCCCATTTAACCTTTGACTATTCCGCAAAATTATCGTACAATAAAGAGTACATGATAAAATGAGGTCAGAGTCTGTTTGCTCTGGCGATAGTAGTAAAAATGAGGAGAAACGCTTTGGAATTAGAAGTATTTGCTGGGCAAGAAAAAAGTGAACTATCTATGATTGAGGTGGCGCGTGCTATCTTGGAACTTCGTGGTCGCGATCATGAGATGCATTTTAGCGATCTTGTAAACGAAATTCAAAACTACCTTGGAACATCAAACAGCGATATCCGCGAAGCTTTGCCTTTGTTCTACACAGAGTTGAACTTTGACGGTAGCTTCATCTCTCTTGGAGACAACAAATGGGGTCTTCGTTCATGGTATGGTGTGGACGAAATCGACGAAGAAATCATCGCTCTTGAAGAAAGTGACGACGATGAAGTAGCACCAAAAGCTAAGAAAAAACGTGTCAATGCCTTTATGGATGGTGATTCAGATGCCATTGACTACAATGCAGATGATCCAGAAGATGAAGATGCATACGAAGCAGATCCAGCTCTTTCATACGATGATGAAAATCCAGATGATGAGAAAAATGAAGTGGAAGCTTACGATGCAGAAATCAACGAAATCGCTCCTGATGACTTGGGTGAAGACGTGGATCTTAACGAAGAAGACGACGAGTTTTCTGACGATGATGCTGAAACGAGTGAAGAAGAGTAAAAGACTTCACAGAGGAGATCGCCTGATCTCCTTTTTTGTTGCTTGAGCGTGTTGTCCGTTTGGATGCGGATTTTTAGTTTGTTTTCTGAAAATGATCTCTCTTTTTCATGTTTTACCAATTCGAGTTGACAAATATTCTGCTTTGAGGTATCATATTGTTCGGGCACCTCTTTTAGAGGTCGGGGCTCCCTAGTTACTAGGGAGCTATTTTTGTTTTTTCAGGAAGTTTTCTTGAAGAGTTGTTATTCATAAGGGTCTTGTTTTCGATCTCCCCTCGTAGTTAACAAGGCCTTGAGCATTTTAGAAAGAGGAATCTATGTCTACGAAATATATTTTTGTAACTGGTGGTGTGGTATCGTCTATTGGGAAAGGGATTGTCGCAGCAAGTCTGGGCCGTCTCTTGAAAAATCGTGGTCTCAAAGTAACCATTCAAAAGTTTGACCCTTATATCAATATCGATCCGGGAACTATGAGTCCTTACCAGCACGGGGAAGTTTTTGTGACAGATGATGGAGCTGAGACAGATTTGGACTTGGGTCACTATGAACGTTTCATCGATATTAATCTCAACAAATATTCCAACGTGACAACTGGTAAAATTTACAGTGAAGTTCTTCGTAAAGAACGCCGTGGAGAATACCTTGGGGCAACTGTTCAGGTTATTCCTCATATCACAGATGCTTTGAAAGAAAAAATCAAGCGTGCCGCTCTAACGACTGACTCTGATGTCATTATCACAGAGGTTGGTGGAACAGTAGGAGATATCGAGTCCTTGCCATTCCTAGAGGCCCTTCGTCAGATGAAGGCAGATGTGGGTGCGGATAATGTCATGTACATCCATACAACCTTGCTTCCTTACCTAAAGGCTGCTGGTGAAATGAAGACCAAGCCAACTCAACACTCTGTAAAAGAATTGCGTGGTTTGGGAATCCAGCCAAATATGTTGGTCATCCGTACCGAGAAACCAGCTGGTCAGGGCATTAAAAATAAACTAGCTCAGTTTTGTGACGTAGCTCCAGAAGCTGTTATTGAATCTTTGGATGTTGAACACCTTTACCAAATTCCATTGAACTTGCAGGCACAAGGCATGGACCAAATTGTTTGTGACCATTTGAAACTAGACGCACCAGCAGCGGATATGACAGAGTGGTCAGCTATGGTGGATAAGGTCATGAACCTGAAAAAACAAGTTAAGATTTCCCTTGTTGGTAAGTATGTGGAGTTGCAAGATGCCTACATCTCAGTGGTTGAAGCCTTGAAACACTCTGGTTATGCCAACGACGCAGAAGTGAAGATTAATTGGATCAACGCCAATGATGTGACAGCAGAGAATGTAGCAGAGCTCTTGTCGGATGCGGACGGAATCATCGTACCAGGAGGTTTTGGTCAACGTGGTACAGAAGGAAAAATCCAAGCCATCCGCTATGCGCGTGAGAATGATGTTCCAATGTTGGGTGTCTGCTTGGGAATGCAGTTGACTTGTATCGAGTTTGCTCGCCACGTTTTGGGTCTTGAAGGTGCCAATTCTGCAGAGCTTGATTCTGATACAAAATACCCTATCATTGATATCATGCGTGATCAGGTTGATGTTGAGGATATGGGTGGCACCCTTCGTTTGGGACTTTATCCGTCTAAGTTAAAACGTGGTTCTAAAGCAGCGGCTGCTTATCATAATCAAGAAGTAGTGCAACGCCGTCACCGTCACCGTTATGAGTTTAACAACGCCTTTCGTGAACAGTTTGAGGCAGCAGGTTTTGTCTTCTCAGGAGTTTCTCCAGACAATCGTTTGGTAGAAATTGTGGAAATTCCTGAAAATAAATTCTTTGTGGCTTGTCAGTATCACCCTGAACTTTCCAGTCGTCCAAACCGTCCAGAAGAACTCTACACTGCCTTTGTTACTGCAGCAGTTGAAAATAGCAACTAGTTATCTTCTAATCTCTGAGAATAATCTCAGAGGTTTTTAATTGCCTTGCTCCTATACGGCTTCCCTATTTGTCCTAGAGCCCTTTTTGTGTTACAATGAATGGTATGAAAGCTAAGAAATTATGGATGACTGGCTTGACTGTGGCTGGTCTAAGTGCCCTTGCTTTAGGGGCTAAAAAAGCAGCAGATAACCACAAACTTATGAAGACTCAAGAAGAGTTGACCGCTATCGTGCGCGAACTTTTCTCAGATATGGGTGAGATTGCGACTCTCTATGTTCAAGTCTACGAAAGTAGTCTAGAGCGACTCGTCGGAGGAGTCATTTTCGAGGATGGTCGTCACTATACCTTTGTCTATGAAAATGAAGACCTAGTCTATGAGGAGGAAGTCTTATGATTACTCCCAATAGTATAGAAGAACTAGCAGGTTTTGTAGAGCAAGATGGCAAGAAGGTCTTCCTTTTTGTGGCGGACTGGTGTGGCGATTGTCGTTATATCTATCCTGCCTTGCCAGAGATTGAGGAGACCAATCCAGAGTTCACCTTTATTCGAGTGGACCGAGACCAGTATCTGGATCTGGCTAAACTCTGGGATGTGTACGGCATTCCTAGTCTTGTTGTGCTAGAAAAGGACAAGGAAATCGGCCGATTTGTCAATCGTGACCGTAAAAGCAAGCAACAAATTAACGACTTTTTAGCAGAACTGAAATAGGAGAAAAGAATGATTTTTACATATAATAAAGAGCATGTTGGCGATGTCCTTATGGTCATCGTGAAAAACAGCGGAGATGCCAAACTAGACGTGGAGCGCAAAGGCAAGGTAGCCCGTGTTTTCTTCAAAGAAAATGGAGGAACAGTGGCTTGGAATATTTTCGAAGTTTCAAGTTTGTTTGAAATTGCAGAGCGTGGTCAAGTCTTTTTGACAGATGAGCAAGTTGCTCGTTTGAACCAAGAATTGCAGGCGGAAGGCTTTGCGGGAGAGATTGTCACTGACAAGGAACCTAAGTTTGTTGTCGGTGAAATTGTCGAGATGGTAGCCCATCCAGATAGTGACCACCTCAACATCTGCCAAGTTGCAGTCGCAAGTGACAAGACAGTGCAAATCGTTGCAGGGGCTCCCAATGCGCGTGTCGGATTGAAAACCATTGTAGCTCTTCCTGGAGCGATGATGCCAAAAGGCAATCTCATTTTTCCAGGCGAGCTTCGTGGTGAAAAGAGTTTTGGCATGATGTGTAGCCCTCGTGAATTGCATCTACCAAATGCTCCGCAAAAACGTGGGGTTATTGAATTATCAGAAGACCAAGTTGTCGGAACTCCATTTGACCCAGCCAAACACTGGACTGCCTAGGAAATTGTCGGTATTTGATAGACCAGATAGAGGGGGATAAGATGGCGAAAAATGTAGTGATTACAGGAGCGACCTCAGGAATCGGTGAAGCGATTGCGCGTGCTTATCTGGAGCAGGGGGAGAATGTCGTTCTAACAGGGCGTCGGACAGACAGACTAGAGGCCCTCAAGTCAGAGTTTGCAGAAACGTTTCCCAATCAAACAGTTTGGACCTTTCCACTGGATGTCACGGATATGACCATGGTCAAGACTGTCTGCTCCGATATTTTGGAAACGATAGGGCAGATTGATATCTTGGTCAATAATGCTGGACTAGCTCTTGGCTTGACTCCCTATCAAGACTACGAAGAATTGGATATGCTGACCATGTTGGATACCAATGTCAAGGGTTTGATGGCAGTTACTCGCTGTTTCTTACCAGCAATGGTAAAAGTCAATCAGGGTCATATTATCAACATGGGATCGACCGCAGGAATCTATGCCTATGCTGGGGCAGCTGTTTACTCAGCCACCAAGGCTGCAGTCAAGACTTTTTCAGATGGTCTGCGAATTGATACCATTGCAACGGATATCAAGGTGACCACCATTCAACCAGGGATTGTCGAAACAGATTTCTCTACAGTTCGTTTTCATGGTGACAAAGAGCGTGCTGCCACCGTCTATCAGGGAATTGAGGCCTTGCAAGCTCAGGATATTGCAGATACAGTGGTCTATGTGACCAGTCAGCCTCGTCGTGTGCAGATTACAGATATGACCATTATGGCCAATCAACAGGCGACAGGTTTCATGGTTCATAAAAAATAAAAAATTTTCTCGAAAAGTTACAAATTTCTGTAACTTTTTTTGATTCCTTACGAATAGATAAGTAGGAGGAAGAAAATATGTATAATAAAGTTATCATGATCGGGCGCTTGACGTCTACACCAGAATTGCACAAAACAAACAACGACAAGTCAGTGGCGCGAGCAACTATCGCTGTGAACCGTCGTTACAAAGACCAAAACGGGGAACGTGAAGCTGATTTTGTCAATTTGGTTCTTTGGGGGAAATTGGCTGAAACCTTGGCAAGCTACGCAACTAAAGGTAGTCTTATCTCTGTGGATGGAGAACTTCGTACCCGTCGCTTTGAGAAAAATGGCCAGATGAACTATGTGACTGAAGTCCTTGCCACAGGATTCCAACTTTTGGAAAGCCGCGCCCAACGTGCTATGCGTGAAAATAACGCTGGACAGGATTTGGCAGACTTGGTTTTGGAAGAGGAAGAATTGCCATTTTAATACTCTTCGAAAATCTCTTCAAACCACGTCAACTTCACCTTGCCGTGGGTATAGGTAACTGACTTCGTCAATCTAATCTACAACCTCAAAGCAGTGTTTTGAGCAACCTGCGGCTAGCTTCCTAGTTTGCTCTTTGGTTTTCATTGAGTATAAACATTGAAAAGTCTGAGTTGGTGTCAGACTTTTTATCTTGCCAAAGTCAGACTTTTTTCTTGACTATTTCTGACCAAGTGATACAATAGAACTATGAATTAGCACTCAGTCATAATGAGTGCTAATAATATGTATTTCATCATGGAGGAAAACAAATGTTGAAACCATTAGGAGACCGTGTGGTCTTGAAAATCGAAGAAAAAGAACAAACTGTTGGAGGCTTTGTCCTTGCGGGCTCAGCCCAAGAAAAAACAAAAACAGCCCAAGTTGTAGCTACTGGACAAGGTGTTCGTACCTTGAACGGTGACTTGGTTGCTCCAAGTGTTAAAGCTGGAGACCGTGTCTTAGTTGAAGCCCACGCAGGTATTGATGTCAAAGACGGCGATGAAAAGTACATCATCGTAGGCGAAGCTAACATCTTGGCAATCATTGAAGAATAGAAGGAGAAAGTAAGTATGTCAAAAGAAATTAAATTTTCATCTGATGCTCGTTCAGCCATGGTCCGTGGTGTTGATATCCTAGCAGACACTGTTAAAGTAACCTTAGGACCAAAAGGTCGTAATGTTGTGTTGGAAAAATCATTTGGCTCACCATTGATTACCAATGACGGGGTGACCATTGCCAAAGAAATCGAATTGGAAGACCATTTTGAAAATATGGGTGCCAAATTGGTATCAGAAGTAGCTTCAAAAACCAATGATATCGCAGGTGACGGAACGACAACTGCAACTGTCTTGACCCAAGCTATCGTCCGCGAAGGAATCAAAAACGTTACTGCAGGTGCCAACCCAATCGGCATTCGTCGTGGGATTGAAGCAGCGGTTGCCGCAGCTGTAGAAGCCTTGAAAAACAATGCCATCCCTGTTGCCAATAAAGAAGCCATCGCTCAGGTTGCCGCTGTATCTTCTCGTTCTGAAAAAGTCGGCGAATACATCTCTGAAGCCATGGAAAAAGTTGGTAAAGATGGTGTCATCACCATTGAAGAGTCACGTGGTATGGAAACAGAGCTTGAAGTCGTAGAAGGAATGCAGTTTGACCGTGGTTATCTATCACAGTACATGGTGACAGATAGCGAAAAAATGGTGGCGGACCTTGAAAATCCATATATTTTGATTACTGACAAGAAGATTTCCAATATTCAAGAAATCTTGCCACTTCTAGAAAGCATTCTCCAAAGCAATCGTCCACTCTTGATTATTGCAGATGATGTGGATGGTGAAGCTCTTCCAACTCTTGTATTGAACAAGATTCGTGGAACCTTCAATGTCGTAGCAGTTAAGGCACCTGGTTTTGGTGACCGTCGTAAGGCTATGTTGGAAGATATCGCTATCTTGACAGGTGGAACAGTCATCACAGAGGATCTTGGTCTTGAGTTGAAAGACGCTACTATTGAGGCGCTTGGTCAAGCAGCGAGAGTAACTGTGGACAAAGATAGCACTGTTATCGTAGAAGGTGCTGGAAATCCTGAAGCCATTTCCCACCGTGTTGCGGTTATCAAGTCACAAATCGAAACTACAACTTCTGAATTCGACCGTGAAAAATTGCAAGAACGCTTGGCTAAATTGTCAGGTGGTGTCGCAGTCATCAAGGTCGGAGCTGCAACTGAAACTGAGTTGAAAGAAATGAAACTCCGCATCGAAGATGCCCTCAACGCTACTCGTGCAGCCGTTGAAGAAGGAATCGTTGCTGGTGGTGGAACAGCTCTTGCTAATGTCATTCCAGCCGTAGCTGATTTGGAATTGACAGGAGATGAAGCGACAGGACGCAATATTGTTCTCCGCGCCTTGGAAGAGCCTGTTCGTCAAATTGCCCACAATGCAGGATTTGAAGGATCTATCGTTATCGATCGTTTGAAAAATGCGGAAGTTGGCACAGGCTTCAACGCAGCAACAGGCGAGTGGGTCAACATGATTGAAGAAGGAATCATCGACCCAGTTAAAGTGAGCCGTTCTGCCCTTCAAAATGCAGCATCTGTAGCCAGCTTGATTTTGACTACAGAAGCAGTCGTAGCCAATAAACCAGAACCAGTAGCCCCAGCTCCAGCAATGGATCCAAGCATGATGGGCGGCATGATGTAAAAGTAACTTATAAAAACCATAAAAAGAGGGAACATGCATCCCTCCTTTTATGGTTTTCTCTTCTAAAATTGATTTGAGCTCTCCTAACTTATATGATAAAATAAGACTAGAAGAAGGAGAAGAACATGATTGATGTAGAAGAAATTCTGAGCAAGATGAATCCCAATCAGAAGATTAATTATGACCGTGTCATGCAGAAGATGGTACAAGTATGGGAGAAAAATGAGCAACGTCCAACTATTCTCATGCATGTTTGCTGTGCTCCTTGTAGTACCTACACCCTAGAATACCTGACAAAATACGCTGATGTGACCATCTATTTTGCCAATTCCAATATCCATCCCAAGGCAGAATACCACAAGCGGGCTTACGTCACCAAGAAATTTGTCAGTGATTTCAATGAGCGAACAGGTAATACGGTTCAGTACCTTGAAGCTCCCTACGAACCCAATGAATACCGGAAGTTAGTTAGAGGACTAGAAGAGGAACCCGAGGGTGGTGATCGTTGCAAGGTTTGTTTTGATTACCGTCTGGACAAAACAGCGCAAGTGGCTATGGACTTGGGCTTTGACTACTTTGGTTCAGCCTTGACCATCAGTCCCCATAAGAATTCTCAAACCATCAATAGTATTGGAATTGATGTGCAAAAGATTTATACCACCCACTATCTTCCAAGTGATTTCAAGAAAAATCAAGGTTATAAGCGCTCGGTAGAGATGTGCGAGGAGTATGATATCTATCGTCAATGTTATTGTGGATGCGTCTATGCAGCTCAAGCTCAGAACATTGACTTTGTTCAGATTAAGAAGGATGCCACGGCTTTCTTGTTGGATAAGGATGTTGAAAAAGACTATTCTCATATCAAATTTACTGTCACTAAATTAGATATATAGCAATTAACTCAGCTTCCAGGCTGGGTTTTTCAAATTAAAAAACCAGGGCTCTCACCCCAGTTTGACAACTTTACCGATTCTTTAGTTCTA
>CAUSQY010000028.1:0-18880 GCA_963533645.1 uncultured Streptococcus sp.
ATTCTACTTGGACTATACATCATGTATGAAAATGGCACGATAGAGACTTTTCTGATCGTGTAGATTTTTTTGTTTCACTAGGATTTTAGCCCGGGCTCAAATCAGCTCTCTAATTTTAGAGGGCTTTTTATGTTGTCACTTTACCTCGATATACCCAAGTATAATCTTCGGTTACGATTATTAGCACTGTAAGGTAAAATAAACTAGATCATCTCCCTTTGGGGAGATTTTTTGTTTCACGAACATTTTTGTACAATCTTCGGCTTGTCTATATATGTCTCCATCCTTGTTCATCTAATAGAAATATGGTATACTTTTTATGAGAATTTTCTAAATTTTTAATTTTGTCTAAGGAGGTTTTCATGCTTTCCAAATTTTCTGGAAGCCGACAAGATTTGCAATTTGTGTTGTTTTTGGTTATTTTGCTAGGTATTTTAGGGATTTCACTTTTTCTAGCTGTTTCTATGGGATCCGTAGCGATTGACTTAGGAGATACCTATCGGATCATTTTGAGCAGGTTGGGTTTTCCTCTTGAGATAGGAGAGGTTTCCAAGTCCACTCTTGCCATTGTATGGAACATGAGATTCCCTCGAGTATTGTTAGGCTTGATAGTAGGGGCAGGTCTTTCTATGTGTGGCAGCGTGATGCAGTCTACAGTGAACAACCCCATCGCAGAGCCTTATGTCTTAGGAATTTCTGCGGGTGCAACTCTAGGAGCAACCTTAAGCATCATTCTTGGTTTAAAATTGGTGATTAGCCTTGGAGCTTTTTTAGGAGCTATTTTGGCAACAATTGCTATCCTTATCATTGCCTCTATGCAGGGCAGGATGACGACTTCTAGTCTGATTTTATCAGGAACGGTGGTCAATGCTCTCTTTCTGGCATTTTCCAACTTTATTATCTCAGTTGGTGCTAATGCGGACAGTGTGATGACCATTAAGTTTTGGACCATGGGTTCGCTTGCTGGGACTACCTGGTCTGACTTAGTCCTGCCAACTATAGTAGTAGGAATGGCCTTTCTATTTTTCTCTACTCAGTATCGTGTTTTCAATGCGATGATGATGGGAGATGAGGCTGCTTTAACTTTGGGGATTCCCTTACGCTTTTATTGGTATCTTTATGTGACCATGGTGGCTGTGCTGACAGCAGTCTTAGTGGCAACCTGTGGGATTATTGGATTTGTCGGTCTGATTACTCCACATTTAGCTCGAGGGTTAGTAGGAACGAATTACAAGAGGCTTTTTCCTGTTGCAACCTTGCTGGGTGCCCTCTTTGTCATCTGGGCAGACGTACTCTCTCGTATCATCATTCCAAACGCAGAGCTTCCTATTGGTATTTTCACAGCCTTAGTAGGTGCTCCCTTCTTTATCTACATTGTTGGAGGTAGGCGAAGGGAGGTGAGGGTCTGATATGGACTTGATTTGTCAGGATGTCCACTTTGGACTGGGAGAGAAAAAAATCCTCAAAGGAGTTTCTCTTAAGGTTGAGGGGCATCAATTTCACACGATACTAGGACCAAATGGAAGTGGAAAAACCAGCCTACTTAAACTCCTCTATCGTCAGGAAAAGGCGGACAAAGGCTTGATAAGCCTAGATGGAAAGCCACTGGAGCATTGGTCACTCAAAGAAACAGCCAAGCAAATGGCAGTTGTCACCCAGTTTAATCAATTGCAGTTTGATTGTACAGTTGAGGAAATCGTCTTGCTGGGAAGAACTCCCCACCTCTCTTTTTTACAGAAGGAAAAGGAAAGGGATTATGCCCTCGTTCAAGATGCTCTCGTTAAGGTGGATATGCTCGAGAAGAAAACTCGTCTCTATTCGTCTCTGTCAGGGGGAGAGAAACAACGAGTCTTATTAGCCCGCGCCTTGGCGCAAGAACCGACTCTCTTACTCCTAGACGAACCAACCAATCACCTGGATATCAAGTATCAGCTAGACTTGTTGGCCATTGTGAAGAATCTCAAGGTCAATGTTCTAGCTGTCCTACATGATATTCAACTTGCTTGTCGCTATTCGGATTATCTCTATCTGATGAAAGAGGGAGAAATCCTTTACCAAGGGACTCCAAAGGAGACCATCACCCCTGAGTCATTGCAAACTGTATACGGAGTTCAAAGTCAGGTTACTTGGACCGAGGATCAGCAAGCCATGATTCACTATTTATAAGAATGAAAAGGAAAACAAGATGAAAAAAACACTAAGCATTTTACTCGTAACAGTAGCTACCCTAACCATGGCAGCTTGTGGTAACACTACTACAGAAAAAGCTACCACACAGTCTAGTACAGAAACAAGTCAAAAGGCCAACGCAGAGACGACTTATCCACTAACGGTCAAAACCTATGACGCGAAAGGGAATGAAGTCGAACAAGTCTTTGACAAGGCACCTGAAAAAGTTATCACCAACAATCTTTCAACCACTGAAATCTTATTGGAGTTAGGCTTGAAGGATAAAATTGCTGGCATGCTCAACCCTGACAATGCTGTGACGGACAAATACAAGGACGCGATTGCGACGATTCCTCAAATTGGGGATAAAAAAACAGTCTCACAAGAGACAGTCCTTTCTTATGAGCCAGACGCTGTGATGGGTCGAAACATGATGTTTTCTGAAAAATCCTTGGGGACAGTTAGCACTTGGAATGAAAACAAAATCCCAGTCTATACACAAAAAGCTTCTCTTTCAACGATTCAGCAAGATTTGGGAAATATTGTAGAAGACGTTAAAAATCTTGGAATGATTTTTAATGTTCAGGACAAGGCTAATGAATACGTAGCCCAATTACAAGCTAAAATTGACGCTGTTAAGAAAGCAAACCCAGAAAGCCAAGGTGAAAAGAAAAAGGCTTTGATTATGGTTGCTTATAACGACGAAACCTTCGGCGCTTACAAGTCTGCTTTGCAAGAAAGCCTACTAAATCAACTTGGTTATACCAATGTCGCAACGGGAACATCAGGCTTGACCTTGGAAAATCTTGTGTCAATGGATCCTGAGTTGATTATCTATGTGACCAGCGACCGCAATAAAAAATTGGATGCCAACGCAGTAGAGTTGATGAAGGAAAATGAAGTTTTGGAAAATGTTCCTGCAATTAAGAATCAAAAAATCATGACCATTTCTTACGATGAGTTGATGGACTATGGTCCAGCAGTGATTGATTCTCTTGAGAAAATCAATGACTTTATCAATAAATAATGAGTTTGATTGGGAAGGGATCCAAGTCAAGGTCAGCCTTCCTTCGACCTATGATCCCAATCAAACCTATCCAGCGATTCTTTTGAATGATGGAAACTTGGATTTTCTATCTTCCCTTTCAGAATCTGTGATTTTAGTGGGCTTGACCTCTAAAAATCGCCTAGATGACTACACTCCCTGGAAGGCGGCTGCTCTGAGAGATGGAGCTCCAGATTTTGGAGGTCAGGCCAAGGTCTATCATGATCATTTATTTGGAGGTCTTTTAGACAAGTTGCAGTCGCTTTATCGCCTGGACAAAAGTCGCCTTGCCTATGGAGGTTACTCACTAGGTGGTTTGGCGGCCGTTTACAGTCTTTTCAGCTTTGACAAGGTCTCCTGTGTCTTCTCCATCTGCGGTTCTTTTTGGTATCCTGATTTTGTTTCTTTCTGTAAGGAAGAAAAGCTGGGAAATCTGGACTGCTTGCTGTATTTACAGAATGGTCAAACAGAAGGAACCCATCATACCAATCGCTTGGCTCAAGCACCAGCCTATGCTGAGCAGATTCATACCAGTCTTCAGAAATACTATCCGACTAGTCAGTTTGTCTTTGATCCCTATGGGCATCATGAGCAAGTGGCTGAGCGATTTCTAGCCTTTTCCAACTGGTTGTCCCAAAAATGGAAAATCGAATAAAAGAAATATCCCTTGGCAAAAGCTAAGGGATAATTGTATTTTTTAACCAAGAGTCTCTCTCTTCTTATCTGGATTCCAGATAAAGCTTGCGATAAAGCTAAAGATAATCGTTAGGATACCAACAAACACTGCAAGGATAAGGGCAGGGATGCGGACAAACCACCAGAGTGGGTTTGGTTTTTGATCATTGTGCCATTGCTTGGTTTCTTCGTCCAAACGTTGGAATTCTGCTTGGATACGGTCTGCAACCATTTCAATCCCTTCATCATTCATTTTCTTAATGTCTGAGATATCGATAGGATTTCCAAAGTTCATATCCACACGTTCACGGCTAATCAAGCCTTTCAAGGTCATGGGACCGGTGTAGGTAACCGGCATGATACGAACCTTAGCCATTTTAGCAATCAAGGCTACTCCACCCTTGACATCATTTGAGTGACGGCTCCCACTTGGGAACATGATGAGAGAGCGGTCGCTTTTTTTGAGGACGTTGATAGGGTACTTGATGGCAGAGGCACTAGGTTTTTCCCGGTCGATAGGAAAGGCGCCGCACATACGGATCCACCAGCCAAAGATACGGTTGTTAAACAGCTCTTTTTTGGCCATAAAGATGAACTGTTTTGGCTTGGTCGCAAAGGCCATGTAAACAGGATCCCACCAGGTACGGTGAGGTGCGACGAGGATATAGTTTTCGTCTCGGCTAGGGATTTTATCAGTATTGTGATAGTGGGCATTGCCATTGATGGACCACAAAATCAGCATGACTAGTCCACGCAAATAAGTATAAAACATGAGATCTCCTTCGATTGTATTGCTTTTATTATTATACCTTATCAAAAGACTACTGGCAAACTTTTTCAGTTATCAGCCAACAGTTTTAGATGGGATTAGAATTCTTTTAAAAAAAATGATATGATAGAATTTATGGATAAAAATAAGATTATGGGATTAACCCAAAGAGAAGTCAAGGAAAGACAGGCTAAGGGCTTGGTCAATGATTTTACTGCTTCGGCCAGTACCAGCACTTGGCAAATCATCAAACGAAATGTCTTTACCCTTTTTAACGCTTTGAACTTTGCCATTGCTTTGGCCCTTGCCTTTGTGCAGGCTTGGAGCAATCTGGTCTTCTTTGCTGTTATCTGCTTTAACGCTTTTTCTGGAATTGTGACCGAGCTACGGGCCAAACACATGGTGGACAAGCTCAATCTCATGACCAAGGAAAAGGTCAAAACCATCCGTGATGGTCAAGAGGTCGCTCTCGATCCAGAAGAATTAGTCCTAGGAGATGTCATTCGTTTGTCTGCGGGAGAGCAGATTCCTAGTGATGCGCGGGTTCTGGAAGGATTTGCGGAAGTCAATGAAGCCATGTTGACGGGGGAGAGTGATTTAGTACAAAAGGAAGTGGATGCCTTGCTTTTATCAGGGAGTTTCCTAGCCAGTGGCGCAGTTTTGGCTCAAGTTCACCATGTCGGGGCAGACAACTATGCTTCCAAACTCATGCTGGAAGCTAAGACGGTGAAACCCATCAACTCCCGTATCATGAAATCGCTAGACAAGCTAGCCGGTTTTACGGGGAAGATTATCATTCCCTTTGGTCTAGCCCTCCTGCTAGAAGCCTTGATGTTAAAAGGCTTGCCCCTCAAGTCGTCCGTTGTAAATTCGTCGACAGCCCTACTGGGAATGTTGCCTAAGGGAATTGCCCTTTTGACCATTACTTCGCTCTTGACTGCGGTGATCAAGCTGGGCTTGAAAAAGGTCTTGGTACAGGAGATGTACTCTGTTGAGACCTTGGCGCGCGTGGATATGCTCTGTTTGGACAAGACGGGAACCATCACTCAAGGAAAGATGCAGGTGGAGGCAGTTCTTCCGCTGACGGAAACTTATGGTGATGAGGCTATTACTAACATTCTGACCAGTTATATTGCCCATAGTGAGGATAAAAATCCTACAGCTCAAGCCATTCGCCAGCGTTTCCAAGGTCAGGTTGCCTATCCTGCAATCTCGAATCTTCCTTTCTCAAGCGATCGCAAGTGGGGAGCTATGGAGTTAGAAGGGCTAGGAACGGTTTTCTTAGGTGCGCCTGAGATGTTGTTGGACTCTGAAGTCCCAGAAGCTAGAGAGGCCTTGGAGAGAGGCTCGCGTGTTTTGGTCTTGGCACTCAGTCAGGAAAAACTAGATCATCACAAACCACAGAAACCGTCTGACATTCATGCCCTGGCCTTGCTGGAAATCTTGGACCCGATTCGAGAAGGAGCAGCTGAGACGCTGGACTATCTCCGTTCCCAGGAAGTAGGTCTCAAGATTATCTCTGGAGACAATCCAGTTACGGTTTCCAGCATTGCCCAGAAGGCTGGCTTTGCGGACTATCACAGCTATGTAGATAGCTCAAAAATCACGGATGAGGAATTGATTGCCATGGCTGAAGAGACAGCTATTTTCGGACGTGTTTCCCCTCATCAAAAGAAACTCATCATCCAAACCCTGAAAAAAGCAGGGCACACAACGGCCATGACAGGGGATGGAGTCAATGATATCCTGGCCCTTCGTGAGGCGGATTGTTCGATCGTAATGGCTGAAGGGGATCCGGCGACTCGTCAGATTGCCAATCTAGTTCTCTTGAACTCAGACTTTAATGATGTTCCTGAGATTCTCTTTGAAGGTCGTCGTGTGGTCAATAACATTGCCCATATTGCACCGATTTTCTTGATTAAAACTATCTATTCCTTCCTGTTAGCAGTCATCTGTATTGCCAGTGTTTTATTAGGACGGTCTGAGTGGATTTTGATTTTCCCTTTCATTCCGATTCAGATTACCATGATCGACCAGTTCGTGGAAGGTTTCCCGCCATTCGTTCTGACTTTTGAGCGAAATATCAAGCCTGTTGAGCCAAATTTCCTCAGAAGATCCATGTTACGTGCCCTACCAAGCGCTCTCATGGTCGTATTTAGCGTCCTGTTTGTCAAAATCTTTGGGGCTAGCCAAGGTTGGTCAGAGTTAGAAATCTCAACCCTACTCTATTATCTCTTGGGCTCTATCGGTTTCTTATCCGTATTTAGAGCCTGCATGCCATTTACCCTCTGGCGTACACTCTTGATTGTCTGGTCAGTAGGAGGCTTCCTAGCCACAGCCCTCTTCCCAATGATTCAAAAGTTGCTTGAAATTTCGACCTTAACTGGACAAACGTTACCTGTTTATGGGGTTATGATGTTGGTATTTACGGTGATTTTCATTCTATCCAATCGTTACCAAACTAGAAAATAAGGAAAGACCGCAATCTGTGGATTGCGGTTTTTTTAGGTGCAAGATTGCTAGTTGAAATGTGGTATAATAAGAGGTAATAGAGTTTTGGAAAGCGAGAGAAGATGATTTCAAAGAGATTGGAATTGGTGGCGTCCTTTGTGCCACAGGGGGCCGTTTTACTAGATGTGGGAAGTGACCATGCTTATCTGCCCATCGAGTTAGTTGAGAGAGGCCAAATCAAAAGCGCCATTGCAGGGGAAGTGGTGGAAGGTCCTTACCAGTCTGCGGTTAAAAATGTTGAGGCTCACGGTCTAAAGGAGAAAATCCAAGTCCGTTTAGCCAATGGCTTAGCGGCATTTGAAGAGGCTGACCAAGTCTCTATTATCACCATTGCTGGTATGGGTGGCCGTTTGATTGCGACCATACTAGAAGAAGGCTTGGACAAGCTTGGCAATGTGCAACGTTTAATCCTACAGCCTAATAATCGTGAAGACGACTTGCGTATCTGGTTGCAAGACCACGATTTTCAGATTGTAGCAGAAAGCATTCTAGAAGAAGCTGGTAAGTTCTATGAGATATTGGTGGTGGAAGCGGGACAAATGAAGCTATCAACCAGTGATGTTCGCTTTGGCCCCTTCTTGTCCAAAGAAGTCAGCCCAATCTTTGTCCAAAAATGGCAAAAAGAAGCGGCTAAGCTAGAATTTGCTCTTAGCCAAATCCCAGAAAAAAATCTGGAGGAACGTCAAGTTTTAGTAGATAAAATTCAAGCCATCAAGGAGGTGCTTCCATGCTAGCAAGTGAAGTAATCAGGGCTTATGAAGCCTTTTTCCCTCAGGAATTTTCAATGGAGGGTGACAGTCGTGGCCTGCAAATCGGTACTCTAGACAAGGAGATCCAAAGGGTTATGGTTGCCCTCGATATTCGTGAAGACACGGTGGCAGAGTCTATTGAAAAGGGTGTGGATTTGATTATCGTTAAGCACGCGCCAATCTTTCGTCCCATCAAGGACTTGGTAGCCAGCCGTCCGCAAAATCAGATTTACATCGACCTGATCAAGCATGACATTGCCGTTTATGTCAGTCATACTAATATCGACATTGTAGAGAATGGTCTCAATGACTGGTTCTGCCAGATGCTAGGTATTGAGGAAACAATCTATCTGCAGGAGACAGGTCCAGAACGTGGGATTGGTCGTATTGGAAATATTCAGCCTCAGACCTTTGGGGAATTGGCCCAGCATGTCAAGCAAGTCTTTGATCTAGATAGTCTTCGAATGGTTCATTATCAAGAGAGTGATTTGCAGAAGCCCATTTCAATAGTGGCTATCTGTGGCGGTAGTGGTCAATCTTTCTATAAGGATGCTTTAGCTAAGGGAGCAGATGTCTATATCACTGGCGATATCTATTACCACACAGCTCAGGATATGCTGTCTGATGGCTTGTTGGCGCTGGACCCGGGCCACTATATCGAAATTCTTTTTGTCGAAAAAATTGCTGACCTCCTTAATCAATGGAAGGCAGAAAAGGATTGGACCATTGATATCATACCTAGCCAAGCATCGACCAATCCTTTCCACCATATCTAGTTAGAAAGTGAAGACAATGAAAAAAGTTGCCATTATCGGAGCAGGGATTGTGGGGGCGACAGCTGCCTACTACCTCTCCAAAGAAGCAGATTTAGAGGTGACTGTTTTTGACCATGGCCAAGGTCAGGCAACCAAGGCAGCAGCGGGAATTATCAGTCCTTGGTTTTCCAAACGTCGCAATAAAGCCTGGTATAAGATGGCGCGCTTGGGGGCTGACTTTTATGTGGATTTATTGGACGATTTAGAAAAGTCAGGTCAGGAAATAGACTTTTACCAGCGTTCGGGAGTTTTTCTCTTGAAAAAGGATGAATCCAAGTTGGAAGAACTCTATGAACTAGCTCTCCAGCGCAGAGAAGAATCTCCCTTGATAGGTCAGTTAGCCATTTTAGACCAAACGTCTGCGAATGAATTATTCCCTGGCTTGCAGGGATTCGACCACCTGCTCTATGCTTCTGGTGGGGCGAGAGTAGATGGCCAACTCTTAGTGACTCGTCTGCTAGAAGCCAGTCAAGTCAAGCTGGTCAAAGAAAAAGTGAGTCTGACACCTTTAGCATCAGGTTACCAGATTGATGAAGAGGTGTTTGATCAGGTTATTTTGGCGACGGGAGCTTGGCTGGGGTACATATTAGAACCCTTGGGTTATGATGTGGATGTTCGTCCTCAGAAAGGGCAACTCCGAGATTATCAACTTATCCAAGACATGGAATCTTACCCTGTTGTCATGCCAGAGGGGGAGTGGGATTTGATCCCTTTAGCAGGTGGGAAATTGTCCTTAGGCGCTACTCATGAAAATGATATGGGATTTGATTTGACGGTAGATGAAACCTTGCTCCAACAAATGGAGGAGGCGGCCTTGCCTCACTATCCAGCCTTGGCAGAAGCGAAATCATCGGGTGAGCGTGTGGGAATTCGTGCCTACACCAGTGATTTCTCCCCTTTCTTTGGGCAGGTACCAGGATTGGCAGGTGTCTATGCGGCTAGTGGACTAGGTTCATCAGGTCTCACAACGGGTCCAATCATCGGTTACCATTTAGCTCAACTGATCCAAGACAAGGAGTTGACCTTGGACCCAGTAAACTATCCAATTGCAAACTATGTCAAACGAGTAAAAAGCGAATAAGATTTTACTGAAATTTTAGCAGGCAGTTTAGGATGTCAAATGACATTCCCTATCAAAAATGATAAAATAAGAAAAAATAATCCGAGAATCGAGGAAAAAAGATGCAAGAAAAGATTTTGGTAACTGGTGGTGCTGGATTTATCGGAACCCACACTGTTATTGAGTTGATCCAAGCAGGTCATCAAGTGGTTGTGGTGGATAATCTTGTCAATAGCAATCGTAAAAGTTTAGAAGTTGTTGAGAGAATTACAGGAGTTGAGATTCCTTTTTATGAGGCAGATATCCGTGATACAGATACCCTCAGAGATATTTTCAAGCAGGAAGAACCGACTGGTGTCATTCACTTTGCGGGCTTGAAGGCTGTTGGCGAATCAACCCGTATCCCTCTTGCCTACTATGACAACAATATCGCAGGAACTGTCAGCCTTCTAAAAGCCATGGAAGAAAATAACTGTAAGAACATCATCTTCAGTTCTTCTGCGACAGTTTACGGAGACCCTCATACAGTTCCAATCTTAGAAGATTTCCCACTTTCAGTGACCAATCCATATGGTCGTACTAAGCTCATGCTAGAGGAAATTTTGACGGATATCTACAAGGCAGACTCAGAATGGAATGTGGTCTTGCTTCGTTACTTTAATCCAATCGGAGCGCATGAAAGTGGAGACTTGGGAGAAAATCCTAATGGAATTCCAAACAATCTCTTGCCTTATGTTTCACAAGTAGCAGTGGGCAAACTAGAGCAAGTGCAAGTATTTGGAGATGATTATGATACAGAAGATGGAACTGGTGTTCGTGACTATATCCATGTCGTAGACCTAGCCAAAGGTCACGTTGCAGCTTTGAAAAAACTCCAAAAAGGTTCAGGTCTAAACATTTATAACCTTGGGACTGGTAAAGGTTACTCCGTTCTTGAAATTATCCAAAATATGGAAAAAGCAGTGGGACGTCCTATTCCTTACCGCATCGTAGAACGCCGCCCAGGTGATATAGCTGCCTGTTACTCAGACCCAGCAAAAGCCAAAGCAGAGCTCGGATGGGAAGCAGAACTCGACATCACCCAAATGTGTGAAGACGCATGGCGTTGGCAAAGCAAGCATCCAAATGGATTTGAAGACTAAGATGATGATTTCAATCATTGTCCCATGTCTAAACGAAGAGGAAGTACTTCCTCTTTTTTATCAGTCTGTGGAAGCTCTGCTTCCTGACTTGGGAGCAGAAGTCGAATATGTCTTTGTAGACGATGGCTCAAACGATGGGACCTTAGAGCTTTTGAAGGCCTATCGGGAGCAAAATCCTGCGGTCCGTTATGTCTCATTCTCACGAAATTTTGGGAAAGAGGCAGCCTTATACGCAGGCTTGCAGCATGCAACTGGAGACTTGGTGGTCGTGATGGATGCAGACCTTCAGGATCCTCCTAGTATGCTACTTGAGATGAAAGCCTTACTAGATCAAAATGCAGATATAGACTGTGTTGGGACACGGAGAACTAGTCGGGAGGGAGAACCCTTCTTTCGGAGTCTCTGTGCTGACCTCTTTTACCGCCTCATGCAAAAAATTAGCCCAGTAGCTCTGCCCTCAGGTGTCCGTGATTTTCGCATGATGAGACGGTCTGTGGTAGATGCTATTTTGACCCTGACCGAGTCCAATCGTTTTTCTAAAGGACTCTTTGCCTGGGTGGGTTTTAAAACGCACTATCTTGATTATCCAAACGTTGAACGACAGGCTGGCAAGACCAGTTGGAGTTTTAGACAACTCTTTTTCTACTCGATTGAAGGGATTCTCAACTTTTCAGATTTTCCCTTGAGTATAGCCTTTGTAGCGGGACTTCTATCTTGTTTTCTTTCGTTTGTGATGACATTTTTTGTAGTGTTTCGGACTCTTATCTTGGGAAATCCGACATCCGGTTGGACCTCTTTGATGGCTGTCATTCTCTTTCTTGGAGGGATTCAACTCCTGACGATTGGGATTCTCGGTAAGTATATTAGTAAGATTTATCTAGAGACCAAAAAAAGACCACTCTATCTCGTCAAAGAAAAAAGTGACCTTTCTATTATTGAAGGAAAAAATAACCAAAAAAGACTATAATTTTACCTAGAAATATGCTAAACTAGTAAGTGTGGGAAAAATGAGAAAAAATCAATAATATTTATTCCCTGCTTCCTACGATGGATCTTTTAGAAGTGCACGTGTAGGACAATTTTTGATGGCCTCCAGAACATCGCTGGTCTCAGCGATTTCTCTTTGCAATTCGACTGGATCATCGTAAAATCGAACGATTCCATTATCATGGTAATCAAAGAGTTCAGAATAGGTTTGGCAAAGCCCGCAGGCGATGCACCGTTCGGGTATAAGTGTGACTTTCATATTTATATTGTAATAAGAAAATGTAAAAAAAACAAGGAGTAAGATATGGAAAAAGAACCGTGGCAAGAAGATATTTACGAAAACAATGAGGAAGAAACAAGATCAGAGCGTCGACACCGGAAACAAAAAGGGAAAGGCGTTGTTGCGAATCGTGTCTTGACAGTTCTAGCTAGCCTCTTCTTTGTAATTGTTGTAGCGATGGTAGTTGTATTGATTTACCTATCAACTGGTGGAAGCAATCGTACATCATCTTTGAAGGACTTCTATGATGCATCGTCTCCTTCTACAAGTTCAAGTTCTAAAGTGGAAGAATCATCATCTTCAAGTAGCAAGGTAGAGGAAACAGCTTCTTCTGAATCAACACCTTCACAGAGCAGTTCGGAAGAACATACTACAGAGGGTGAAGGAACACTTACAGTACAGCCTGGAGAGGGAGAAGCAGCTCTTGCTCAACGTGCAGGGATTTCCATTGCCCAGCTAGAAGCCCTAAATCCTTCTCACATGTCATCTGGATCTTGGTTTGCCAACCCAGGTGATGTGATTAAGACAAGATAGGAGTCAATCATGAAGACTATTCAAATTGCTATCGATGGCCCAGCTTCGAGTGGTAAGAGTACGGTCGCAAAGATTGTCGCTAAGGATTTTGGTTACACTTATCTGGATACAGGTGCTATGTACCGTGCTGCGACTTATATAGCGCTCAAGCATCAGTTGGATGCAGGAAATGTAGACCAACTTCTTGAGCTTCTTAACCAACACCCCATTAGTTTTGGTCGTTCAGAAACAGGTGAGCAACTTGTTTTTGTAGGGGATGTTGAGATTACTCATCCGATTCGTGAAAATGAAGTGACCAACAAGGTTTCAAGCATTGCTGCAATTCCTGAAGTGCGTGAGAAACTGGTTTCGCTCCAGCAAGAGATTGCTCAGCAAGGTGGTATCGTCATGGATGGGCGTGATATCGGGACAGTTGTTTTACCACAAGCTGAACTCAAGATTTTCTTAGTGGCTTCTGTTGAAGAAAGAGCAGAGCGTCGTTACAAGGAAAATATTGCCAAAGGCATTGAGACAGATTTGGAAACGTTGAAAGAAGAGATTGCGGCGCGTGACTACAAGGATAGTCATCGTGAAACCTCACCTCTCAAACAGGCTGAGGATGCAGTTTACCTTGACACAACTGGACTGAGTATCCAGGAAGTGGTCGAAAAAATCGAATCAGAAGCAAAAAAATATATGTCCTAGGGACGAGAGGAGCAGGCTAAATGAAGCCTGCTCCTTTTCTCTCTTTTGCGCGCGTTTCAAAACAGCCTTTTTGGGAGAATTTTGATAAAATAGTAGTATCAATAAAAAGGACGGAAGCATGACAAAGAAAATCATAGCCATTTGGGCCCAAGATGAAAAAGGTGTGATTGGGAAGGAAGATCGTCTCCCTTGGCATTTGCCAGCAGAGTTGCAACATTTTAAGGAAACAACTTTAAATCATGCTATACTGATGGGGCGAGTGACCTTTGATGGCATGGGACGTCGTCTGCTTCCAAAACGGCAAACCCTGATTTTAACGCGCAATAGCGAAGAAGTCATAGATGGGGCGCTCGTATTTCAAGATGTGGAGTCTGTTTTAGCGTGGTATCAGAGTCAAGAAAAAAATCTCTATATCATTGGTGGAAAGCAGATTTTTCAGGCTTTTGAGCCGTATTTAGATGAAATCATCGTGACACAGATTCATGCTCAGGTGGAGGGAGATACCTATTTCCCTGATGAGTTTGACTTGTCTCTTTTTGAAACAGTTGCAAGTAAATCTTACACCCGTGATGAGAAAAACGACTATGATTTTACTATCGAATACCGAGATAGAAAGGAAGTCTAATGGAGCGCAGTATATTTGGATTTTTTACAGCTTTTTTGTGTGTGATCTGTATTTTGACTGGAGCACAGGCTTTTCGTAAGAAGCGCTATGGACTGTCTGCCTTACTCTGGTTGAATGCTTTTACCAATCTGGTCAACAGTGTCCACGCTTTTTATATGACCTTATTTTAGATAGAATGATAAATTAGAATGGAAGGAAATCATGCCTACAAATAGGAAAAATGATATGATGGTTTATTGCTCATTTTGTGGCAAAAGCCAAGAAGAAGTAAAAAAAATAATCGCTGGGAACAACGCCTTTATCTGTAATGAATGTGTGGAGTTGGCCCAGGAAATCATTCGGGAGGAGTTGGCCGAGGAAGTTTTGGCAGACTTGTCTGAAGTACCAAAACCAATCGAACTCCTCAATATCTTAAACCACTATGTGATTGGTCAAGATCGTGCCAAACGTGCCTTGGCAGTGGCTGTTTACAACCACTACAAACGCATCAATTTCCACGATACGCGTGAAGAGTCAGAAGATGTGGATTTGCAGAAGTCAAACATCTTGATGATTGGCCCAACTGGTTCTGGGAAAACTTTCTTGGCTCAGACTTTGGCTAAGAGCTTGAATGTACCTTTTGCTATTGCAGATGCGACAGCTCTTACTGAAGCTGGGTATGTGGGTGAGGACGTGGAAAATATCCTCCTCAAACTCTTGCAAGCTGCTGACTTTAACATCGAACGTGCAGAACGTGGGATTATCTACGTGGATGAAATTGACAAGATTGCCAAAAAGAGCGAGAACGTGTCTATCACACGTGACGTTTCGGGTGAAGGGGTACAACAAGCCCTTCTCAAGATTATCGAAGGAACTGTAGCTAGTGTACCACCTCAAGGTGGACGCAAACATCCACAACAAGAGATGATTCAGGTAGATACCAGGAATATCCTCTTCATCGTGGGTGGTGCTTTTGATGGTATCGAAGAAATCGTTAAACAACGTCTGGGTGAAAAAGTCATCGGTTTCGGCCAAAATAACAAGGCGATTGATGAAAACAGCTCCTACATGCAAGAAATTATCGCAGAGGATATTCAAAAATTCGGTATTATCCCTGAGTTGATTGGACGCTTGCCTGTCTTTGCTGCTCTTGAGCAATTGACGGTCGATGACTTGGTTCGCATCTTGAAAGAACCAAGAAATGCCTTGGTCAAACAATACCAAACCTTGCTTTCTTATGATGATGTTGAGTTGGAATTTGACGATGAAGCCCTTCAAGAAATCGCCAATAAGGCTATCGAACGCAAAACGGGTGCGCGTGGTCTTCGCTCCATCATCGAAGAAACCATGCTAGACGTTATGTTTGAAGTGCCAAGTCAAGAAAATGTGAAATTGGTTCGCATCACAAAAGAAGCTGTCGATGGAACGGAAAAACCAATCCTAGAAACAGCCTAGAGGTGACTATGGAAATCAATACACACAATGCTGAAATCTTGCTCAGTGCGGCAAATAAATCCCACTATCCGCAGGATGACCTACCAGAGATTGCCCTTGCAGGGCGTTCAAATGTTGGCAAGTCTAGCTTTATCAACACCATGCTCAACCGCAAGAATCTGGCCCGTACATCAGGGAAACCTGGGAAAACTCAGTTGCTCAACTTCTTCAACATTGATGACAAGATGCGTTTTGTGGATGTACCAGGTTATGGTTATGCCCGCGTTTCAAAAAAGGAACGTGAAAAGTGGGGGCGCATGATTGAGGAGTACCTAACGACTCGTGAAAATCTACGTGCCGTAGTCAGTTTGGTGGACCTCCGTCACGACCCGTCAGCAGATGATGTACAGATGTACGAATTTCTCAAGTATTATGAAATTCCGGTTATCATCGTTGCAACCAAGGCGGACAAGATTCCTCGTGGTAAGTGGAACAAGCATGAATCAGCAATCAAAAAGAAATTAAACTTTGACCCAAGTGACGACTTTATCCTCTTTTCATCTGTCAGCAAGGCAGGGATGGATGAGGCTTGGGATGCAATCTTAGAAAAATTGTGAGGAAAAGAAAATGGCAAAAACAATTCATACAGATAAGGCCCCAAAGGCTATCGGACCATATGTTCAAGGGAAAATCGTTGGCAATCTTTTGTTTGCTAGCGGTCAAGTTCCTCTATCTCCTGAAACTGGAGAAATTGTAGGAGAAACGATCCAAGAACAGACAGAACAAGTTTTGAAAAATATCGGTGCTATTTTGGCTGAAGCAGGGACAGACTTTGACCATGTTGTCAAAACAACTTGCTTCTTGAGCGATATGAATGACTTTGTTCCTTTTAACGAGGTTTACCAGACTGCCTTTAAAGAGGAATTTCCAGCTCGTTCAGCTGTAGAGGTTGCACGTCTTCCTCGTGATGTAAAAGTCGAAATTGAAGTGATCGCAGAGATTGGATAAGCTAGTTGAAGTTTGGCTCTGCCAAACTTTTTTTGATATAAGGAGAGATAGATGACAAAGAAACAACTTCACCTGGTGATTGTGACAGGGATGAGTGGCGCAGGGAAAACGGTAGCCATTCAGTCCTTCGAGGATTTGGGATATTTTACGATTGACAATATGCCACCAGCCCTCTTACCAAAGTTCTTGCAACTGGTTGAAACTAAAGATGATGACCACAAACTTGCCTTGGTTGTGGACATGCGTAGCCGTTCCTTCTTTTCAGAGATTCAGGCCGTTTTGGATGAATTGGAAAACCAAGATGATTTGGATTTCAAAATCCTCTTTTTAGACGCAGCAGATAAGGAATTGGTGGCACGCTATAAGGAAACTAGAAGAAGTCACCCTCTAGCAGCAGATGGTCGGATTTTAGATGGCATCAAACTGGAACGTGAACTCTTGGCACCTTTGAAAAATATGAGTCAAAATGTAGTGGATACGACAGAACTCACTCCGCGTGAACTTCGTAAAACCATTGCAGAGCAATTTTCAGACCAAGAACAAGCCCAGTCTTTTCGTATCGAAGTCATGTCTTTTGGATTCAAGTATGGTATCCCTATTGATGCAGACTTGGTCTTTGATGTCCGTTTCTTGCCAAATCCATACTACCTTCCGGAGCTCCGTAATCAGACAGGTGAGGATCAAGCAGTTTATGACTATGTGATGAATCATGAAGAGTCTGAAAGTTTCTATCAGCACTTACTCGCCTTGATTGAACCCATTTTGCCAAGTTACAAAAAAGAAGGCAAGTCTGTTTTAACCATTGCAGTAGGATGTACAGGTGGACAGCACCGTAGTGTTGCCTTTGCAAAACGAATCGCTGAGGACCTTGCTAAAAATTGGCCTGTCAATGAAAGCCATCGTGACAAAGACAGAAGAAAGGAAACGGTAAACCGTTCATGAGAAAACCAAAGATAACGGTGATTGGTGGAGGAACAGGTATCCCCGTCATTTTGAAAAGCTTGCGAGAAAAGGATGTTGATATCGCTGCTATCGTAACGGTAGCTGATGATGGTGGCTCTTCTGGTGAACTAAGAAAGAATATCCAACAGCTGACACCACCTGGTGATCTTCGCAATGTTCTGGTAGCCATGTCGGATATGCCTAAGTTTTATGAGAAGGTTTTTCAGTACCGTTTCTCAGAAGAGGCTGGAGCTTTTGCGGGTCATCCACTGGGGAATATCATCATAGCAGGGCTCTCTGAAATGCAGGGGTCCACTTATAATGCCATGCAGCTGCTAAGTCTCTTTTTCCACACAACAGGAAAAATCTACCCCTCAAGTGATCAGCCTTTGACACTGCATGCAGTCTTTAGAGACGGTTCTGAGGTGGCAGGTGAGAGCCACATTGCAGATCATCCAGGAATGATCGACCATGTCTATGTAACCAATACCTTGGATGATGAAATACCCCAAGCCAGCCGTCGAGTAGTCAATACCATTCTCGAGAGTGATATGATCGTTTTGGGGCCTGGTTCCCTCTTTACATCGATTTTACCCAATATTGTCATAGGGGAAATTGGGCAGGCTCTATTAGAGACCAAGGCGGAGATAGCTTACGTCTGCAATATCATGACCCAGCGTGGGGAAACAGAGCACTTTTCAGACAGTGACCACGTGGAAGTCCTCCATCGCCATCTAGGTCGGCCTTTTATTGATACAGTCTTGGTGAATATCGAAAAGGTTCCTAGAGAATACATGGATACCAACCGTTTTGATGAATATTTGGTTCAGGTAGAGCATGATTTTGCTGGTCTTTGCCAACAGGTTCCTCGTGTGATTTCATCCAACTTCCTTCGTTTGGAAAATGGAGGAGCCTTCCATGATGGCGATTTGATTGTAGACGAATTGATGCGCATCATACAGGTGAGAAAATGAGTTTTACAGTTGCAGTAAAAGAGGAAATTCTTGGTCAACACCATCTCAGTCGTCATGAGCTGTCGGCCATCATCAAGATGTCTGGCAGTATCGGACTCTCGACTTCAGGCTTGACCTTGTCCGTCGTGACCGAAAATGCCAAGTTAGCTCGGCATCTCTATGAGTCCTTTCTCCATTTTTATGATATTAAGTCAGAAATTCGACATCATCAGAGGAGCAATCTTCGTAAGAATCGTGTCTATACGGTCTATACCGATGAGAGAGTGCAAGAGCTTTTAGCTGATTTGCGTCTTGCGGATTCCTTCTTTGGTTTGGAGACAGGTATTGATCCCGATATCTTAGCGGATGAGGAGGCTGGTCGTGCTTACTTATGTGGGGCATTTCTGGCAAATGGTAGTATCCGTGATCCGGAGTCTGGCAAGTACCAGTTGGAAATCAGTTCTGTTTATCTGGACCATGCCCAAGGACTGGCCTCTCTTCTTCAGCAGTTTTTGCTGG
>CAUSQY010000029.1:0-17443 GCA_963533645.1 uncultured Streptococcus sp.
GTGCTTCATCAGAATTCTACGATAAAGAACGTAAAGTTTACGACTACACTAAATTCGAAGGTGAAGGAGCTGCTGTACGTACTGCTGCAGAACAAATCGACTACCTTGAAGAATTGGTAAACAAATACCCAATCATCACTATCGAAGATGGTATGGATGAAAATGACTGGGACGGTTGGAAAGCTCTTACTGAACGTCTTGGTGGTAAAGTTCAATTGGTTGGTGACGACTTCTTCGTAACAAACACTTCTTACCTTGAAAAAGGTATTGCAGAAGGTGCTGCTAACTCAATCCTTATCAAAGTTAACCAAATCGGTACTCTTACTGAAACTTTTGAAGCTATCGAAATGGCTAAAGAAGCTGGTTACACTGCCGTTGTATCACACCGTTCAGGTGAAACTGAAGATTCAACAATCGCTGACATCGCAGTTGCAACTAACGCAGGACAAATCAAGACTGGTTCACTTTCACGTACAGACCGTATCGCTAAATACAACCAATTGCTTCGTATCGAAGACCAACTTGGTGAAGTAGCAGAATACCGTGGATTGAAATCATTCTACAACCTTAAAAAATAATCTAGTTCAGTGAACAAGGTTTGAAGCCCCTCGGATTTTTTCCGAAGGGCTTTTTTCTGTTCAAGGGGATAAGAAAAGAGCAGAGTTTATGGTATAATAAACAAAAACACTTGTATTAGAAAGAAACTATGTCTAAAGAAATTGATATTGAGTACTATCACCAACTAGCCTTGCAAAAGCAAAAGGAGCACCGAAAAGTCTTAGCCAATCTAAAGAAAAAACCTCCTAAAAACTTAGATAAGGTAGCCCAGCAAATTCACGAAGAAGTTTTTTCTGAGATTGATTGCACTGCCTGTGCTAACTGTTGTAAGACCTTGGGACCTGACTTCAAGGAAGCCGATATTACTCGTATTGCCAAGTATTTCAAGATGAAATTACCAGCCTTTGAAGCAGAGTTTCTCCAGGTGGACGAAGACGGTGACAAGGTTTTTAAATCCATGCCTTGCCCCTTTTTAGGTGGAGATAATCTCTGCTCTATCTATGATGTTCGTCCAAAGGCTTGTCGTGATTTTCCCCATACAGATCGTAAAAAGATCCATCAAATCAACCATTTGACGATTAAGAACACCTTGACCTGTCCTGCAGCCTATCTCTTTGTTGAGAAATTAAAGGATAAGTTATAGAAATTTACACCTTTAGATCTTGTACAAAGATTCTGGGGCGGAAGTATCTGATATCTGATAGACTATAGATAGAATTGAACACGGCCTAAAAGCTATGCGAAAAAGACAGAATTTCCTAGGATCAGAAGCTCCAGCGTTAATTTTCCTATTTTCACTTTGCTTTTAACGTCCTTTGTATCTTATGGAGGTAAGAAAAAAAGAATATGATGCATCAATTCAACCAAACCATGGATTATTTGGAGGAGCAGCTGACTGGAGAAGTGGAGATGAAAAGATTTCAGCAGCTATCGGGCTATTCTTACCCTCTCTTTAGCAGGCTATTTTCTATTCTGGCAGATATGACATTAGCAGAATACTTGCGCAATCGCAGGTTATCAGCAGCCGTGACAGACTTGCGTGAAAGCTCTGAGAAAGTCATTGACATAGCGTTGAAATACGGCTATGACTCTGCGGATGCTTTTAGTGCGGCCTTTAAGAAATTCCATGGTGCAACTCCCTCAGAAGTTCGAAATGGAAAACCTTATCGGGTCTTTCCTAAGCTTCAATTATCCTTAAAAATCACAGGAGGAAAGAACATGGATATCAAGATTCAAAAGAAGCCTGCATTTACCGTGGCAGGCGTCCTATTGGAAGCTATTGACAATAGCAAATGCCCGTCTGCTTGGGAGTATCTCTATGCTCATCACAGCTTTGAAAGCCTAGAAAGTTTAGGTAGTGGCCAATCCTTTGGCGTCTGCTCGGATGTCAAAGAAGGCGAAATCATCAACTATATGGCTGCTTATGATGTGACGGAGAAAACTAAAGCAGAAGAACTAGATCTGTCAATCAAAGATATACCAGCGGCTGAATATGCTATCGTCCCAGTCAAAGGTCCTATACCAGCTAGCATCCAACATGCTTGGAAATATGTCTTGGAGGTCTTTTTCCCAGAAACTGGCTATCGCCACTCAGGAGCGCCAGACTTTGAAGTCTATACTGAAGGAGACATGTCGTCACCAGACTATCAAATGGAACTCTGGATACCAGTGATTAAGAACTAGATAATTTTCTGACATTTTATAAAGATGCAAAACTAACTCTGTAGAAGATATCTTTTACAGAGTTTTTCTTTGTTTGGGATTGGTAATTTCTGAGAAAAATAATAAGTCTAATTTTACTTAAATTTAAGTATAAGGAATGTTTAAGTATTTACCTGTATACTTTTCCAATCATCAAAGAAAGAGGTGTAAATATGAACTATCTAGTTATTCCAGCTTACGAACCTGACTACAATCTTATTCAATTGATTGAAAAGATTCACAACAGGAGCGATTTTTACATCATTGTCATTGATGATGGAAGTTCGGCAGAATGCCAGGACATTTTTGCTCGAGTTGAGAACTTTGCGACGGTGCTTCACCACCAGGTCAATCAAGGAAAAGGTCAAGCTCTGAAAACAGCCTTTGAGTACATTCAGTCTCTCAATAAGTCAGGGACTGTGGTTACAGCAGATGCAGACGGCCAGCATAGGATCTGGGACATTTTCCGTAATATGACAAAATCAAATGAAAATCCTAATACACTTGTCCTTGGTGTCCGTGCTTTTACTGGCAGGGTTCCCTTGCGTAGTCGTTTTGGAAACAGCTTGACTCGCATCTTGTTTAAACTGCAAACGGGTGTTGCTGTATCCGACACACAGACAGGATTACGTGCCTTTTCAACGGATATGATTCCTTTTCTGCTTAAGATAGAAGGACAACGGTATGAATACGAGATGAACATGCTCCTCGAAGCAAGTCAAGCCTACCCAATCTTAGAAGTTCCGATTGAAACAGTCTATATCAACGACAATGAGGCTTCTCACTTCCGACCTATTCGGGATGGATTGATGATTTATAAAAATATTTTAAAGTTTGCCCTCTCGTCTTTTAGTAGTTTTATCGTAGATTATGTGGTTTACGCTCTCTCTATTCTATTCTTGAGTTTTATTCCGACAGGTTTGCGTGTCCTCCTCTCAAATGGTTTGGCACGTGTGACTAGCTCTGTATTTAACTTTTCTACCAATAAAAAATTGGTCTTCAAGAACAAGGCGAGCAGTTTTAAAACAGGATCAGGTTATTTTGGATTAGCAGTTGGTCTCTTTATCTTAGACACCATCCTGATTCGACTCTTTAATTCGGGTCTTGGAGTCAACTTGCTAATCGCGAAGATTCTTGTCGGAATCATGCTCTTTATCCTCTCTTGGACAGTTCAAACCCGCTTTATTTTCAAAGAAAGGACTTGTAGCCCATTATGAAAGTTTTAAAGAAACCCTATCTATACGCCTCGGTTTTGGGCTTGTTCCTGACAAGCTCCTTTACCTATTCGATGTTGAAGACCTTTGTACTCGCTGAAACGATTTCCACTGTATCTAATACCGGCTCAACCTCTAACACAACAGCAGCAAGTCAGGCAGCAAAAAATGCCCAAGTGACAGATACCAGCTATTCAGATGGAAATATCAGTGTCACCCTAACTGAAAAGACTGTGGAAGAAACGCAGGTCTATGTGGCAGATATAACCCTCAATTCATCGGATTATCTGAAAACAGCTCTAGCTCAAAACTCCTATGGAACCAACGTTACCGCTAAAACCTCTGTAACAGCCGCTGAAAACAATGCTATTCTAGCTGTCAACGGTGACTACTATGGAGCTAATAACTCAGGTTATGTTATCCGTAATGGAGTTGTCTATCGGGACAGTGTCCGTGAAGACGCTAGTAATGGCGACCTTGCCATTTACAAGGACGGCTCATTTAAAATCATCTACGAGGACCAAGTTTCAGCCGATCAGTTGGTTCAGGACGGTGTCGTCAATCTACTGGCATTTGGTCCGTCTCTAGTTGAGAATGGAGAAATATCTGTTGATACCAATACAGAAGTCGGTCAGGCCATGTCATCGAATCCTCGTACAGCTATCGGGATTATCGATGAAAATCACTACATCATCATCGTTTCGGATGGTCGTACCTCTGAAAGCAAAGGCTTGTCACTTTACCAGATGGCAGAAGTGATGAAATCTTACGGAGTGAAGACAGCCTATAACCTTGATGGTGGTGGATCCTCAACTCTCTACTTTAACGGTCAGGTAATCAATAAACCGACTACAGGTGGAAGCAAGATATCAGAAAGGGCGGTGAGTGATATTGTCTACATCGGTTACTAAAATCAAAAACAAACGCCTCAAAAAGACACTCGTTAGCTATAGTCTTCTCACTATTTTCTTCTTTGCATTTAGCCGTATCTACGAGTCCCTTAGTTTTGGGGAGACGTCGCTTCATATGCACTATCTCTTTGCAGTTCCTCTACTAGGGGGCATAGTTCTAGCATTATTGTTGAAAATCATGCCAAACTTAGGACGAATCAGCCTAAACTCGTGGAACTCGGCAGTTGCAATCCTAACAGCTGGAATGCTCTTTCGAGGAATTGTCAATCTATCAGGTCGTTCAACGACCTTAGATCAACCCTACTGGTATGTTGGCCTAGCCTTTGCTATTTTGGCTATCGCCTCGCTTTTCTTTCATAAGAAACACAGTAAGGAATTAGCTTAAAAATTGAAAACTGGTTGTTGAGAAAAACAGCCAGTTTTCTTGTTGAAGTTCATGACTATAGATCACAAATACCCATATTTTTTGTTTGGATATTATGGGGCATGAGAATAGTTTTCTCGGTATACTAGTCTCATAGAAGATAAGGAGGCAGGAATATGCAGATGTATTTTGGAGATGTATCACTTTGTTATAGCTATTCATTGGCAATGGCACTGGATGCCTATGGCTATGACTTTAAAGCAGACTTTCTAGAGGCAATCATGGTGATGGGAAATGGCGCTAGTATCGTAAAGGAAGATGACCAGCACCCTCTAGTATTCTTTGATAACGGAATGCCAGATCTTTCCATCTCCCATTCCTTAAAAATACTTGGGTTTGACTATGAGGACTTCTATCTAAAGGATGGAGCGGAAGTAGATTTGGAAGAGATAAAAAGAAAGTTGGAAACCTTTCTGACTAATGGACCTGTCGTACTGGGACCTCTTGATATGGGCCATCTGACTTACAATCCCAATCATACAATCCTTTATGGTGTGGATCACTTCGTAACCGTGTATGACATTGATCATCAGCACCTCTATTTGCATGATCCAGCTGGTTTTGCCTGCATGAAGGTTGCTTTTAATGACATATTAGAAGCCTGGAAGGCAGAGACTATTGACTATAAGCGTGGAGCTTATTCCATGTGGGGAAATTTTAAGAAGGTCAAGAGTCCTAGTCAGACTGAAATCTATCAGGAAACAGCAAGGATTATGAAGACTCGATATCTGAATGGTCAAAGTGGTGTTTTGGAATGCTATGCAAAAGCAGTTGCTGAAAACGGCTTAAATACCGAGCAAAAACAATTGCATCAGTATTTCAGCTTTAAACTTGCTGCTGTTCGAAATCTCTATCTCAGTAAATTCTTAAAAGATCATGATTCCGAAGGAGCAAGATTAAAAGAGAAATTAGCTGCTTTATTTGGCCAAGCCCATCTTTCATGTTTAAAAGAAGATTATCAAGGACTAGCCCGCTTGCTCTATCAAATAGCAGAAGTGGATGGTCGCTTTAAAGATTTATATGTAAATAAACAAGTTTAGGGACGCTCCTAACTTTAATAAAATGGCCAGTAAAAGCAGTTTTTCGTAAAATGAAGAACTGCTTTTTGATTATGGTATAATGAAGTGAGGAAATAGCTTATTCTACTTGAAAATGAAGGGAGACCTCCTATGCCTAGACCAAAAACAAAAGAGGAATTAGTGCTAGCCTCTAAGGAAAATTATGAGAAGCTCAATCTCCTCATTTCTCAGTTGAGTCAGGAAGAGTTGAAGATTCCATTTGATTTTTCAAAAGACCAAAAGAAAAAAGAAGCTCACTGGAAAAGAGATAAAAATCAACGGGATGTCCTGATCCATCTCTATGAATGGCATCAGTTACTTTTGACCTGGGTAGATTCTAATCAAACAGGTCATGAGAGACCTTTTCTCCCTGAGCCTTATAATTGGAAAACTTATGGGGAAATGAATGTCGCTTTTTGGAAGAAGCACCAGAGAACGTCCTTAGAAGAAGCCACCAAACTCCTCAATCAATCGCATAAAGAGGTTTTAGAGTTGATGGAAGGCTTCAGCAATGACCAACTCTTTACCAAAGGTATCTATAAATGGACGGGTGGGACAAGTCTAGGCTCCTACTTTGTGAGTGCCACCTCCAGTCACTATGACTGGGCTCTGAAAAAACTCAAAGCTCATCAGAAAAATTGTAAGAAACGTTAATTGAAGTGCTCATGAGGTTTAGAAAAGGTTCTTCTAAGCTACGAATAGCTTCATTCTCGTGATTTTTGATTTATTCTAGCTTTAGAATCCTTCAAAAATTAAAATTTAAAGCTGTCATAGACTTAGAATAGCCCTTAAACATTTATTTTATAGTAATTCTAAGTTTAGAATTACAATGATATTAAAACAATCAGACTGTTCGATTCTTAGAATGCCTTCATTCTGAGAAATGTTGACTAGAAAATCCTTAGAATGCTTTTTTTCTGATATAGGATGATAGATAAATAGGGGAGATAATGATCATACAAAAAGTGAAAGTTAGAAAAGAGTTAGTGTCCCTCTGTTTGGGGGAGTTCACAGCCGTCCTATCCTTTTGGTTTTGTTTTTTCCTTTTGAAAAATCGGCTTAGTGATTGGAATGGTTTGATCTCTATTCTTTATCCTTTGTCTTTACTGACATTTATATTGCTTCAAGGTTCAATCTATTGGGCAATTTTGATTAGAAGACTGTCAAATCCCCAGTTCGGAAGTGGAAATGTGCGGAAAATATATGGTTGTTTCAGAATACTAGACCTTGTTTTACTTATTTCAGGCTTTGCTTTTATTTTCTGGAATACACAGAGTTTCCAAGTGGCTATTATAGCCACACTGATACAACTTTTTGCCCTTATCGAATGGGTTAATTATTTCCTCCTACGCCTATCTTATAGTTTGAACCCACTTGTTTTATGGAAACGAATTGCCAAGGGAAAACTTGAAAAAAGCAGAATAGCCAAGGAGTTGGGGTAGGGGAGTGTAGTATTGGAGAGTTTAAGTTATTCAAACAATGTTACCTTGAAATTTTCATTTATACTATAATGTTCTTAATGAATATTCAGGAAGAAAACTAAATGCCCTGCAAATTTTGATTCTTTGAAACTTATTGCTTCCAAAGGATTTTATAGAGTATTGAAAATGAAGTTACTAATTGTGTGGAAAAAGTAAGTTTGATGGCATCGCTATACAAAATTTTACCTTCTTTCATACTTGTATTGATTTATATTGTCAGTGCTTTCGTGATATAATATTATCAGAATAAATTATTGGAGAATCTGAATGAGAAACGATATTCAACCGGCCTTACAAACAGTCAAAACTTATTTTGAAAAATCAGAGTTTTACATTCCTACCTATCAGAGACCCTATGCTTGGCAAGTACCACAATGTGAACAACTCATTGAAGATATTAATCTTCATATGGAAAATTTCGATGATAGTTCCCAAGACAATTATTTCTTTGGAGCGGTTCTCATCGCTCAAGAAACTGGAGAAGAGCATGAAGTAACTTTGATTGATGGTCAGCAAAGAACAACGACATTTATGTTACTTCTTAAGGCAATTCTATTGAAGATTGATAAGGAGCTTGAACTTCAACCGACTCTAGATACTGATGCACGCAGATTAGTGAAACGTCTTAATGGTCTTAAAGAGCAGATTGTTACAATGCTTTTCAATGTTTCAGATGACGAAAAAGATGATTTTGTTGATGGATTGTATTATCCTAGTGAGGATAGGATAAAGTATCTAAATCATTCAATCTCAGAAAAATATGCTAGTGAGATGACTACTATCTTGTTAGGTAGAGATTTCACTTCGATTAAAGCGAAAGTTTATCAAATTTATCGTCGTCAAAAAGATAATCGTTATACAAATTATTATAAAAACTTTAGATATTTTTATAATATGTGTGATGATTTGAATGTTTTTAAACTCATCAATTTTGCTAATCATTTCATTGATAACTGCCAAGTGATCACCATTACAAGTTATAATACCGATCAAGCAATAAATATTTTCAATTCTTTAAATGGGACTGGTGTCCCATTAACCCCAATTGAAGTAATCGTATCTAAGACCACTGCAAATGCATCAGATAGGAAAAACTTCGAAAAAAATTGGCAAGAGATTGTACAACGTACCGATTCATCTAGATTAGACTTAAATGCGTTAATTACTCATTATATTTTCGTAAAACTCTCAGAACAAAACGGTGCTGATCGAAGAAATCCTGGTATAAGAGCCTTTTTCTCAAAAAATAAGCATCTATTGAATGAAGATATTCTGTTTACTTCTGAACTAAATACAATCATAAACAATTTTGAACGAGTATCTGATACTATTAATGGTCAATTGATAAACAAATTAAACGGTAATTTAAGACCTTTTGTTAGTAGTTATCTATTTTTCAGACAAGACAACGCATATCTGGAATACTTACTTAGACTTGGAGTTTTGATTGAATTATCTGAACTCTCGTATAGCCATAAACTTTTTAAAGGATTCTTAGAAGAAATAAATTTGTTGTACAGTCAAGTCGATTCAATTTCAATCGACGAACTTATTTCAAAAATAAGAAACCATATTCATGACAATTTTATTTATGAAGATGTTAAACAAACTTTGACTGAAAGTGGTGTTTCAAATTCGATTCTATATGTAAATGAATTCCTATTTGCATTGGAAAAAGGTATTGACTTTAATTTAGATGGAAATATTGATATTGAACATATTATGCCACAAAGTGGTTTAAATCGAGAAAATATTATGTCAGATGCTGGATTAGAAAGCCAGGAAGAATTCAGGGATTATGCTGAGAAGCTTGGTAATAAGATTCTCCTTGAATCCGAAATTAATCGTGGAATTGGAGATGCTTGGTTTAGAACAAAAAGAGAGAATACAATCACAAGTGGTCATGGCTATATAGGTAGTAAGTTCCCAATAGCTAAATCTCTTGTTAATTATGTAAATGACACTTGGACTAAAGCTGACATTGAATTGGCAACTGAAAAAGCTGCAAAACGAATTGCTGATTTTATTTTTGAATAAACTAGATCGATAGAATTAAGAGGTAAGTTTTAATGATGTCATTAAATCAAGTTACTTTAGAAATTCCATTAAATATTCAGAAAGGATTAGATTCTGGAATTGATGAGTTGTTTGATCTTGTATATGATTATACAATTCAATTTGGTAAAGTAAATGGGTTTGAGAATGATACTATTTCGGAAGTGGGAGAAAATAATAAAGTTATAAACTTGATGGATTGTCTGAACTTTCAAAAAACAATATATCGTTCTGATGAAGTATGATATATTGAAAGATAAATTTACTGATTCAGAAAGGAAACTCAATGCCCTACAAATTTCTACTTTTCGACCTTGACCATACGCTGCTGGATTTTGATGCTGCTGAGGATGTGGCTTTGACGCAACTTCTAAAGGAAGAAGGAGTTGCGGACATTCAAGCCTATAAAGACTATTACGTTCCTATGAACAAGGCTCTCTGGAAGGACTTGGAGCAAAAGAAAATCAGTAAACAAGAACTGGTTAACACGCGCTTTTCTCGTTTATTTACCCATTTTGGACAGGAAAAAGACGGTAGGTTACTTGCCCAGCGTTACCAATTTTACTTAGCCAAACAGGGACAAACTCTTTCGGGTGCTCATGAACTCTTGGACAGCCTCATCGAACGTGATTATGATTTGTATGCTGCGACAAATGGCATTACTGCCATTCAGACAGGGCGTTTGGCTCAATCTGGTCTGGCACCCTATTTCAACCAAGTCTTTATCTCCGAGCAATTGCAAACGCAAAAGCCTGATGCACTATTCTATGAAAAAATCGGCCAAGAGATTGCTGGATTTGATAAAGAAAAAGTCCTGATGATTGGAGATTCCCTAACAGCAGATATTCAAGGTGGCAATAATGCTGGGATTGATACTATCTGGTACAATCCCCATCACCTCGAAAATCACACACAAGCCCAGCCGACTTACGAAGTTCATTCTTACCAAGACTTGCTGGGTTGTTTAGATGCTTTGTAGTGATTTTCCTAAGAGGTGTTGATATGGAAATTAAAGTCATTGAAGAGATTGATAACTTACTAAATCTCATCGAGCAGTATCAGTTAAAAGGTGTGGTTGCTCAAGTAAATTCGTTAAAAAAGTTAAAGTATATCATAAGCAATCATATAGAGTTAAGTACTCGAGAGAAGATGAATATCCACTATTCACTCTTTCTCCCTAGGGGTGGTTTATCTGAACTCTACTATATGGACGCTAATCTTGAACGGATGATGTCTGTAAATAATCAACTTTCCTATGCTATTGATACAATCGAAAAGTTTTTAATGGCTGATTGATACTGTGAATACTAATGTCAAATAATAGGGTCAATAACAGTATATATAAGAACTGTAAAAAGTGGTTTAGATAGCCACTTTTTGCTATAATAGAGGCAGTAAAAATAAAGGAGTCGGCGATGCAACACTCATCATGGCATGCTTTGATTAAGGAGCAATTACCTGAGGGGTATTTCGGGAAAGTCAATCAGTTTATGGATCAGGTCTATGCTCAGGGAACTGTATACCCACCCAAGGAAAAGGTTTTTCAGGCTCTCTTGACAACACCGCTTGAAGAGGTTAAGGTGGTGATTCTAGGGCAAGACCCCTATCACGGACCAGGTCAGGCGCAGGGCTTGAGCTTTTCTGTACCTGACTCTATTCCAGCTCCACCATCCTTGCAAAATATCTTGAAAGAATTAGCTGATGATGTTGGCGTTAAGAAATCTCATGATTTGACAGCTTGGGCTGAGCAAGGAGTTTTACTTCTCAATGCTTGTTTGACGGTTCCTGCTGGGGAAGCAAATGGTCATGCTGGGCAGATATGGGAGCCTTTTACGGATGCTGTGATTCGGGTGGTCAATGATCTAGACAGACCAGTCGTTTTTGTACTCTGGGGAGCCTATGCACGTAAGAAGAAAGTCTTGGTTACCAATCCTCATCACTTGATTATTGAATCAGCTCACCCAAGTCCTTTATCTGTTTACAGAGGATTTTGGGGTTCCAAGCCTTTTTCTAAGGCCAATGCATTCTTAAAAGAGACAGGACAAGTGCCAATAGATTGGCTTAGATAAGGAGAAATTATGCCTCAGTTAGCGACGATTTGCTACATTGATAACGGAAAAGAACTACTCATGCTCCACCGCAATAAAAAGCCCAATGATGTCCATGCTGGTAAATGGATTGGTGTGGGTGGTAAGTTAGAGCGAGGAGAGACACCTCAGGAATGCGCAGCGCGTGAAATCCTCGAAGAAACAGGGCTCAAAGCCAAGCCTGTTCTAAAAGGCGTTATTACTTTTCCTGAGTTCACACCAGATTTAGACTGGTACACCTATGTGTTTAAGGTGACGGAGTTTGAGGGTGACTTGATTGACTGCAATGAGGGGACCTTAGAATGGGTTCCCTATGATGAAGTCTTGAGCAAGCCGACTTGGGAAGGTGACCACACCTTTGTTGAGTGGCTTTTAGAGGACAAACCCTTCTTTTCAGCCAAGTTTGTTTATGATGGGGACAAATTATTGGATACCCAAGTTGATTTCTATGAATAAAGGAGAAAGCAAATGCTACTAATCAAAAACGGTCGTGTAATGGATCCTAAGTCTGGTTTGGATCAAGTGTGTGATGTTTTGGTCCAAGACGGAAAAATTGTCAAAATTGCGCCTGAAATTAAGGAAGAAGGAGCAGAAGTGATTGATGCTACTGGTCTTGTGGTTGCGCCTGGACTGGTTGATATCCATGTTCATTTCCGTGAACCCGGTCAGACTCACAAGGAAGACATCCATACTGGGGCACTAGCGGCTGCTGCAGGTGGATTTACAACTGTCGTCATGATGGCTAATACCAGTCCAACCATCTCGGATGTGGAAACTTTGCAAGAAGTTCTCCAGTCAGCTGTTAAAGAAAAGATCAATGTCAAGACAGTTGCGACCATTACTAAGAACTTTAATGGTCAAGACTTGACTGATTTTAAGGCACTCTTAGAAGCAGGTGCGGTTGGTTTCTCTGATGACGGTATTCCACTTGAAAGTAGTAAAGTTGTCAAGGAAGCCATGGAAGAAGCCAAAAAACTCAATACTTTTATCAGCCTTCATGAGGAAGATCCCGGATTGAACGGCATTCTTGGGTTTAATGAAAACATTGCTAAAGAACATTTCCATATTTGTGGTGCGACAGGGGTGGCAGAATACGCTATGATTGCGCGTGATGTTATGATTGCCTATGCAACCAAGGCCCATGTTCACATTCAGCATTTATCTAAGGAAGAAAGTGTCAAGATAGTGGAATTCGCTCAAGGTTTGGGAGCGCAAGTCACAGCAGAAGTAGCCCCTCAGCATTTCTCTAAGACGGAAGCTCTCCTTTTGACACAAGGAAGCAATGCCAAAATGAATCCTCCGCTTCGTTTGGAATCAGACCGTCGAGCCGTTATCGAAGGTCTCAAGTCAGGTGTTATCACAGTTATCGCAACGGACCACGCGCCTCACCATGCAGATGAGAAAAATGTAGAAGATATCACCAAAGCGCCATCTGGTATGACTGGCTTAGAAACCTCTCTTTCTCTTGGTTTGACTTATTTGGTGGAAGCTGGTGAGTTAAGCTTGATGGAATTGCTAGAAAAAATGACTGTTAATCCAGCTAAATTATATAACTTTGAAGCGGGTTACTTGGCTGAGAATGGTCCAGCTGATATCACTATCTTTGATGATAAGGCTGATCGTACTGTTGGTCCAGACTTTGCTTCAAAATCAGCCAATTCACCATTTATCGGTGAAACCTTAAAAGGGCAGGTCAAATATACCATCTGTAAGGGACAAATTGTCTACCAAAACTAGATGGGACTCTGCTCTGAAATTGGAAAGAATAGAGAGCGTTTATGTACCCAACCCATCAATTTAAAGATAAGTTTGTCTTATTTCTTAAGATATTTTTCCCTATCCTGATTTATCAGTTTGCCAATTATTCTGCCTCTTTTGTTGATACAACCATGACGGGGCAGTACAATACCATGGACTTGGCTGGCGTTTCGACTGCAACGAGTCTATGGAATCCTTTCTTTACTTTTTTAACAGGGATTGTTTCGGCCATGGTTCCCATCATAGGCCATCATCTGGGACGGGGTAAAAAGGAAGAAGTAGCATCTGACTTTTACCAATTCATCTACTTAGCTTTCGGACTGTCTTTGGTCTTGCTTGGCATGGTAGTGTTCTTAGCGCCGCCTGTCTTAAACCATATCGGACTAGAAGCTCAAGTAGCTACGGTTGCAGTTTCCTATCTTTGGTACCTGTCTATCGGGATTATTCCCTTGTTGCTTTTTAGTGTCATTCGGTCATTGTTAGATTCTCTTGGTTTGACCAAACTATCGATGTATCTGATGCTCCTATTACTTCCGCTAAATAGTGGTTTTAACTATCTCTTGATATATGGAGTATTCGGTTTTCCTGAGCTTGGTGGTTCAGGAGCAGGGCTAGGAACTTCGCTAGCCTATTGGGTTTTATTGGGCATTTCCCTGCTTGTTTTGTTCAAACAAGAAAAGTTAAAAGCGCTACATCTTGAAAAACGTATTCCACTCAATATAGATAAAATCAAGGAAGGTGTTCGATTAGGTCTACCAATCGGGGGAACCGTATTTGCTGAAGTAGCTATTTTCTCCGTGGTGGGACTAATCATGGCTAAGTTTTCATCGCTCATCATCGCTAGCCACCAGTCAGCTATGAACTTTTCGAGTCTTATGTACGCTTTTCCTATGAGTATTTCCTCTGCTATGGCGATTGTTGTGTCTTACGAGGTGGGGGCTAAACGTTTTGAGGATGCAAAAACCTATGCTCGTCTGGGGAGAGTAACCGCCCTTATTTTTGCAGGTCTTACCCTATCTTTTCTCTACATTTTTAGAGATCGTGTAGCAAGTCTATATGGGAATGACTCTCAGTTCATTGAAACAACTGCTGTATTTCTAACCTACAGTCTCTTTTTCCAGCTAGCTGATACCTTTGCGGCTCCGCTCCAAGGAATTTTAAGAGGGTATAAGGACACTATCGTTCCTTTCTATCTTGGCTTAATTGGATATTGGGGAGTAGCGATACCACTAGGATATCTACTAGATCAGGCAACTGACTTAGGGGCATTTGCCTACTGGATTGGGTTAATAGCCAGCTTGATTGTTTCTGGTTGTTTGTATCAATGGCGTCTGAAAACCGTAATGAAAAGATTGAGCTAATTTTTGGAAAATATCCTGAAAAACAACTTTGTGAAAAAATGCTCTAACTAGAGAGAATCCCTGTTTTAACAGGGGTTTATTTTTTTATATTGTGAATTTTTATTAGCCATATACTTTGACAGCGTATACTAAAAAAGGTAAAATAGTAAGGTAAGAACAATGTTAGAAAGGCAAGATTATGTTAACTTTAGATAAAAATCTTTTGCTAGAGATGTTCCGTAAGATGGAAGAAATCCGTCGCATGGACTTAAAAATTGCTCAGTTAGTGAAAAAGGGAAAAGTTCCCGGTATGACTCACTTTTCTGTCGGAGAAGAAGCTGCTAACGTCGGAGCGATGCTGGCACTCAATCCAGATGATCTGATCACCTCAAACCACCGTGGTCATGGTCAAGCTATCGCCAAAGGGATTGACCTCAACGGAATGATGGCTGAAATCCTTGGGAAATACACTGGAACCTGTAAAGGAAAAGGTGGTTCCATGCATATTGCTGACCTTGATGCTGGTAACCTCGGTGCCAATGGTATCGTAGGTGGTGGTATGGGAATCGCTGTTGGTGCAGCCCTCAGTCAGCAAATGCAAAACACTGGAAAAATCGTCGTTTGCTTCTTTGGAGATGGCGCGACCAACGAAGGTGTCTTCCACGAAGCAGTGAACATGGCTTCTATCTGGAACCTGCCAGTGATTTTCTACTGCATTAACAACGGTTACGGTATCTCTGCGGATATCAAGAAAATGACTAACGTGGAACATATCCATCACCGTAGCGCAGCTTATGGAATTCCTGGAATGTTTATTGAAGATGGAAACAACGTCATCGACGTTTATGAAGGATTTAAGAAAGCTGTAGACCATGTTCGTGGTGGCAATGGTCCTGTATTGATTGAAAGTGTCACTTACCGCTGGCTTGGTCACTCATCATCAGACCCTGGTAAATATCGTACTCGCGAAGAAGTAGAATTATGGAAACAAAAAGACCCAATTGAAAACCTCCGCAATTACCTTATTGAAAATAACATTGCTAGCGTTGAAGAATTGGAAGAAATCCAAGCACAAGTCAAGGAATCAGTAGAAGCTTCTGTTAAATTTGCAGAGGAAAGCCCATTCCCACCGCTTGAATCCGCATTTGAAGATATTTACGCAGACTAAGGAGAAAGAGATAAAAATGGAAACAAAAACAATGTCCTTCCGTGACACCATTATCCTTGCTATGTCTGAGGAAATGCGTCGCGATGAAAATGTGTTCTTAATGGGAGAAGACGTCGGTGTTTTCGGAGGAGACTTCGGAACTTCTGTTGGAATGCTTGAAGAATTTGGCCCAGAACGTGTCCGTGACTGTCCTATTTCTGAAGCTGCTATCTCTGGAGCGGCAGCGGGAGCAGCCATGACGGGACTTCGTCCAATCGTCGATATGACCTTCATGGACTTCTCGGTCATTGCCATGGACAATATCGTCAACCAAGCTGCTAAAACACGTTATATGTTTGGTGGTAAAGGTCAGGTTCCAATGACTGTCCGCTGTGCAGCTGGTAACGGAGTTGGTTCTGCGGCTCAGCACTCGCAATCCCTAGAGTCTTGGTTTACTCACATTCCTGGACTTAAGGTTGTAGCGCCTGGTACGCCTGCTGACATGAAAGGACTTCTCAAGTCTTCTATCCGCGATAATAACCCTGTTATCATTCTTGAGTACAAGTCGGAATTTAACCAAAAAGGGGAAGTTCCAGTTGATCCAGACTACACAATTCCACTTGGAGTTGGGGAAATCAAACGCGAAGGTACAGATGTAACAGTTGTTACTTATGGAAAAATGCTTCGCCGTGTGGTTCAAGCTGCTGAAGAATTAGCAGAAGAAGGAATTTCAGTTGAAATTGTTGACCCACGTACCCTTGTTCCGCTTGATAAGGATATCATCATCAACTCAGTGAAGAAGACTGGTAAGGTTGTTCTGGTCAACGATGCCCACAAAACAAGTGGCTATATCGGAGAGATTTCAGCTATTATTTCAGAATCAGAAGCATTTGATTATCTAGACGCACCAATCCGCCGTTGCGCAGGAGAAGATGTGCCAATGCCTTACGCACAAAATCTAGAAAATGCAATGATTCCAACAGTTGAAAGCATCAAAGATGCAATCCGTAAGACTTATAACAAAGAATAATACATAATATAAGTTATGTAAATAAAATAAAAAAGACGAGAAACTTTGTATCTTTTAGGTACAAAACTCTTTTCGTCCTTGATATCATAGATTAGAGCACGGGCTAAAAGCTCGGAAAAAAGATAAATCTCCTTGACTTCATCGAAGTCTGCGTTGATTTCCGATTTTTCGGTCGCTTTTAAACGCCCTTTGCATCATGTAATTGAATTCGGACGGAGGTCTTCGAAAAAAAGATAGATTTCCTTGTGTGCATCGAACACGGGCTAAAGTCTGTGTGAAAAAGATAAACTTTCCTAGAAACTAAAGTTTCTTCGTCAAGTTTCCTATTTTCACTTTGACTTTTTCGCCCTTAGTATCATAAATAGAATTGGAGAGGTCATGGCTGATGACAAGCTAAGAGCGACTCCTGCGGCTAGAAAGTTAGCGGATGATCTAGGGATCAACCTCTACGACGTTTCTGGCTCAGGTGCAAACGGTCGTGTCCACAAAGAAGACGTGGAAACTTATAAAGACACAAATGTGGTTCGCATTTCGCCACTTGCAAAACGAATTGCCCTCGAACATAATATTGCTTGGCAGGAAATCCAAGGAACTGGTCATCGTGGTAAGATCATGAAGAAGGACGTTTTGGCCTTGCTTCCTGAAAATATCGAAAACGACACCATCAAGTCTCCTGCTC